>JBBRHM010000006.1:0-50416 GCA_038222655.1 Chitinophagales bacterium
ATTTTAGAATACGATGCCAATACCTCAGATATGCCAGAATTTAACCTTATCAGCACTTTATGGCATCCATTTCAAAAAACCTTTTCCATTTTCGCATTATACCCTTATATTTGCAGTCCCAATTGACGGCGAGGTAGCTCAGTTGGTTAGAGCACAGGATTCATAACCCTGAGGTCACGAGTTCAAATCTCGTTCTCGCTACACACTTTAGAAGGCTGAAATGACTGATAATGAGTTGTTTCAGCTTTTTTGCTTTATGTATGTCTGGCAAGCATGTCTATTATAACGGGTAGTGCATATAGGTCCTAGTTCTTCATGGTGCATTGGATTAGATTTATTCAGCCAAAACCTTGCTATGCCTTTAGGGGTAAGAAATTATTTGTGTTAAAGAATCGACAAATTAGAAGGTTAGTATAAACAAGGTGCGGGGTAATAACCCGATAACCCGTTTATCCTTTTGATTTGTTGGTGATATTTCTAATGACTGCGTCTAGTTGTAGACAACTTTCTTCCATCAAAGAAAGAATGGTTGCAGTGTTTGCATCCATATCGTGATTTTTTAAAACAGTTACCAGCCCCATAATATTTGATAAAGGAGCTCTTACAAGATGTGATTGTTCGTAGGCAATTTCGCCCAGCCTATTATTCTTGGTATGCAAATCTTCATTGATATTGATCACTTCTTTTTTTATTATTTCTATTTCGGTGATATCATAACCCAGGCAAAAAATACCCTGAGGCTCCCCCTCTTCTACGATTAAGGTAAACTCCCACTGGGTTATGACATAACCCCCTTCACCATTATGCTTACGTATGGTGACTGGAAATAATTCTCCCGGATGGCTATAGCATCTTGCACCTGCTTCTTCGCAAACTTTTATATCATCCGGATGTATGGTAATCACAAATGGTTTGCCTATTAAATCTGCCGTTAGATGTGTAAAGCTATTTGCATAACGGTTATTAATATAACTATAATTGCCATGAATATCTGTACAAATAATGTAATAGAAATTGGAATTATGTAGTAAATGCTTGGTAGATTCGAAGTTGTAATTATTTAACATGGTGGTAATTATTTGGGAATGTAAGAGTGCCGCAATAAGGAATAATTTTTTTATTAAAAATTTGCTCTCTAATTTAATCAATCTATCCTGATTTTTATAGACTGTTGTATATTAAAAAGTATTTTATTTAAGTAATAACTTTTTTATGCTTAGGAACATATTATGCGTTGATGATGACCCTATTGTTCAGTATTATGTAAAAGCTATAATAAAAAAATCAGGCATAACAGAGAAATTTGACTGTGTATCTGACGGCCGAAAAGGATTGGAATATCTGGAAAAATGCATAGAATCAACCCATATACCCCCTCTGGTATTTCCTGAACTTATTCTACTGGATTTAAATATGCCGGTTTTGAGTGGATGGAAATTTTTAGAAGAATATGCTTTTACATTTGCGCCCTTATTCTCCAAAACTAAAATTGTGATTGTTTCATCGTCGATCGATCAGGATGATATTGAGAAGAGTACTGCCTATTCTTTTGTAATGGATTATATAAGTAAGCCATTAACGGTTCTTGCTCTCACCAGCTTACAAAACAAATTGGAGCATGTATAGGTTTTCCCCAAAATCGATTTCTTTTCCTAATACAGAAACAGGGGATAATTATTCTTTGGATATAAAGCAAAATAAAATTAGCAGAATATCTTACGCCAGGCTACCTCATTTTAAATGGATGGTATGCGTATATATTTTGTTGATGGCTATACCTGCAAAGGCGCAAACCTTTGTGTTTGCTCAGTTAAACGGGTCTCCGCTTAATACTGCAGGATGGAATCTGCAGGGTGGCGCTATGGTTGGTAATGTTACCGGAACAGGTAACCAGGAATTAATTGTTTGTCCTACCCGCTCACAAAGCGGTGCCATATTTTATAACCAGCCGCTTAATCTTTCAGTATGCAATAAGTGGAAGGCAGAATTTGATTTTCGGATGTTCGATGGTACGGGTGCAGATGGCCTTGCTTTCTGTTTTCTTGAAGTACCCCCCGTTGGCTTTGTTTCCGGCGCCGGATTGGGTATACCGCTTAATGCAAATGGACTAAAAATTTGTTTCGACACGTGGAATAACTGTATTCCTTTTAATGCGGCCCGGGTGCATGATTCTATGCCCAAAATTGAAATCAGGTATGGCTTAGGCTATACGGAATGTTCGTCACAACCCACCCTCAGTAACAGTGCAGGTAGTTTAAGTTTTATTAATGCTGCTTCGTACCATCATGCATTCATTCAATATGATAATGGAAATATCACTGTATCTGTAGATGGTACAGTTTACTTAACAGGTTTCCAGATTTTCAATTTTGCAGGATATTTAGGATTCACGGCAAGTACGGGTGGCTATTATGATACCCATTCTATTAAAAACGTAATTATATATACCGATATGCCGCCTTCGGTTGCCGGGGCCACTGTTTCTATATGTCCAAATGATGGTGCACAGTTAGGAACCCAACCCAACCCTGCTTATCAATATGTATGGACTTCTGCTGCCGGTTTAAGTGCAACAGATATCGCTAATCCTGTAGCCCGTATTGATAATACCGGAACGGATCCCCTCATCAAGAAATATTATGTTAGAACTTCCTTTCCCAATACTCTGGGATGTAGTTCGGTTGATAGCGTTACGGTAATCGTTAATCCAAAGCCTAAAATTGCTTTTACTGTACCCGCTATTTGTTTAAAAGATGCGTTTGCGCAATTCACTGACAGCAGTTATACCGGTTATGCAAAGGCCTACCCATTTTTGTATAACTGGAATTTCGGAGATCCCAATGCAACTGCTGCCAATCCCAATATTTCCAGGCTGCAAAATCCTGCGCACATATATTCAGCTGCACTGAATTATCCGGTTCAGCTCAAGGTAACTTCAGCAGATGGATGCCGGGATAGCCTGCTTAAAATATTTACCGTTAATGGCGCGTTTCCTAAGGTTGACTTCACTGTTGTAAATGCTTCTTCACTTTGTAGTAATAATGAAATAAGTATCCAAAATCTTTCATCAGTTAATTTCGGAAATATTACTAAAGCAGAGATAGTGTGGGATTTTACGAATTTCCCTACTAACCTTGTTACAGATACTTTTCCGGATTTGGGTAAAACATATCGTCATCAATACCCGGTTTTTTATGGTACTACTCCCAAAAAATATCAAATAAAAATGCGGGCTTATTCCGGTCAATCCTGTATGGATGAAATTAAAAAGGAGGTAATACTGTATCCCGCTCCTTTTATCATATTTAATTCTCCACCGGGGGTTTGTGAAAACATAGCACCCTATCTTATTAGTGGTGCGTATGATTCAATAAAAAATAATGGCAGAGGGTATTTTAAAGGTTCGGGAATAGATAGTTCAGGTGTTTTTAGTCCGGGGAAAGCCGGCGTTGGAGATCATTCACTTACGTATGTCTTTACAACAAGCAACGGATGTTCGGACTCTGCAAAAAGAACAATTTCCGTCTTACCTCTTCCTGAAGTGCATACGGGTAAGCAGGTAGTTATCCTTGAAGGGGGCTCAGCCCTGTTACCCGCAACAGCTGCCGGCAACGGATTAGTGTATGCATGGAGCCCGTCGCAGTTCTTAAATGATTCTACCATTTTACAACCGCGATCCACACCACTATCAGATATTCTCTATACCCTGAAAGTAACGGCAACAGGGGGTTGTATGGCTATGGATACCATATCCGTAAAAGTTTTACAACTTCCGTTAATTCCGAATGCATTCAGCCCTAACGGAGATGGCATCAACGATCAATGGGAAATTAAATACCTCGATTCGTATCCTGATTGTACTGTTGAAATCTATAACAGAACGGGTCAGCTTCTATTTCAATCTGTAGGATATGGTTCTCCATGGAACGCCACTTTTCATGGATCTCCCGTTCCTGTTGGAACCTATTATTATATTATCAATCCCAAATCGGGTAGAAAAATTATTGCAGGGGCCGTAACGGTTATACGATAAAATTATTTTGTAATTACCCAAAATGCATGCCTGCCCCGGAAAACAGTGTCTCTGATTTCAGGCAATAAAGCTTCTATCCGCTTTACTATTCTTACGATGTATACTTCAACGGCACAGATTTAGTTTTTATTGATTAGTTTCATAGTCAACCTAACGCTGCCATATGAATCATTTAAGAAACCTTGATTATATTGTTTTCTTTATTTATTTTATTGTGGTAGCAGGCTACGGGTATTGGGTATACCGCCGCAAAATGTATCACCAGCAAGGATCCGGAGAAATGGACTCCAAAGATTTTTTTCTTGCCGAAGGTTCTCTTACCTGGTGGGCCATCGGGGCCTCACTGATTGCTTCCAATATTTCTGCAGAACATTTTATTGGAATGTCGGGTTCAGGATTTGCATTAGGACTTGCCATATCAAGTTATGAATGGATGGCAGCTGCCACGCTTATAATTGTGGCCGTATTCTTTATACCTATTTACCTGAAGAATAAAATATTTACTATGCCGCAATTCCTCGCACAGCGGTATAATGACACGGTTAGTACAGTAATGGCCGTATTCTGGTTACTGGTATATGTTTTTGTTAATCTCACTTCTATCATTTATCTCGGTGCATTGGCCATCAATTCCATTTCAGGAATAAGTTTTGAGTGGTGCATGGTGGGGTTGGGTATTTTTTCAATAGTCGTAACACTGGGTGGTATGAAAGTAATAGGTTATACCGACGTTATACAGGTATTGGTACTTATTATGGGAGGCCTGGTTACCTGTTACCTAGCACTCACGCTAGTTTCAGAACATTTTGGCTATGGTAAAAATATTCTCAAAGGGTTAAGTATTATAAAAGATAAAGCGCCCACTCATTTTCATATGATCTTCGATAAATCAAACCCATACTATAAAGATCTTCCCGGTCTGTCTGTATTGATTGGTGGTATGTGGATTAACAATCTGAATTACTGGGGTTGTAACCAATATATTACGCAACGTGCTTTGGGCGCCAGTTTGCCCACAGCACGAAAAGGTATTCTGTTTGCCGCATTTTTAAAACTCCTGATCCCGTTGATTGTTGTTATACCCGGTATTACAATGTATGTAATGTACCAGAATGGAATATTTCAAACAGAAATGACTGATGTAAATGGTATCATTAAACCGGATCATTCCTATCCTACTTTAATGAACCTGTTACCGAATGGTTTAAAAGGTCTTGCTTTTGCGGCCCTTACTGCCGCCATTGTTGCGTCTCTTGCGGGAAAAGCGAACAGTATTTCCACTATTTTTTCGCTGGATATCTATAAAAAATTCTTTAACAAAGAAGCTTCTGAAAAAAAATTAGTACAAACAGGACGTGTTACCGTTGTGATAGCCATGATACTTGCCAGCTTGGTGGCACCCGCATTAAGAAATCTTGACCAGGCATACCAGTTTATTCAGGAATATGTAGGTTTTATTTCGCCGGGTGTATTATCTATTTTCCTGCTTGGTTTTTTCTGGAAGCGGGCCACAGCCACAGCAGCGCTTACTTCTGCTTTACTGACCATACCCCTTTCTACTTTGTTTAAATTTCTTCCGCAATGGACAAACGGCATTTTTCCTGATCTGCCTTTTATGGATAGAATGACACTTGTTTTTATGATTCTTATCGTATTGATGATCGTGATAAGCCTTGCTGACCGAAGAAGTAAAGACAATAAACAGGTTGTGATTATTGACAGTAGCATGTTCCGTTGTTCACCAGGATTTATTGTGGCTTCAACGGTTATTATGGGCATATTGGCTGCCTTGTATACAATGTTTTATTAGACTCTTGCGGTATGCAAAATAAAAAAGGCTACCCCCGCAATTAACTTTTGAGACAGCCTGTGGCTATGCTTAGTAACCAGGTCGTTTGGTGAAAAGAACTTCCGGAGTTTTTTATAATAGCACTCGAATGTCACCTTATTATTAGTAAAACTTTATCGTTCTCAAATAAAGACAACATCTTAGGGAGCTTTTCTATTCTTAAAATTTTAAAGACGCAGGCATATATTTTGCCACAAGGTCTTCGTAATAGGGTTTTAATTTTTTCCAGTCTGGCGGTTCAGGATTTTTAGAATACAGATCGTAGGGATTAAATAGTTGCACCCATTTCAGCATATCCCTGTCATGGTCATCCAGCAGGTAGTCATATTCTCCCTCGCGATGCCATGCATAAAATGAATGGTAACGCAGCATATACAACCCGCTTTCCGGTATACGGTCTTTCAGCATCTGGTAAACATATTCATCATGCCCCCATGACATGGTTACATTCCTCAGACCACAACTTTTTTTATACACCCCATATTGCGTTTGGTATTGGGGGTTGGAATAATCAGGATTATTTAGAAAGTACTCCGGATAAACGATTTTGTTAGAATAAGAGCAACCCACCGGAAATGTATCACCCACAACTGCCCATTGTGGTTCGCCAAATAAACAAAGCACTTTTCCCATATCATGCATGAGGCCCACAAGTACCATCCAGTCTGGGTGTCCATCTCTGCGTATGGCTTCTGATGTTTGTAATAAATGCTGAAACTGGTCAAGGTCAGTATCCGGATCAGAATCATCCACCAACTGATTTAAAAACTGGAAAGCCTCCCAAACAGGCATTTCTTTTTTATCGAACTGTAAATAATTTTTTCGTTTCTCTTCTACGAATGCATACGTTTGATAAGTATGATTTAACCGGTAAAATTCTTTCACCGTATCCCGCGAAGGCTCATTATAATTACGGTATTCTTCTGTGGTTTTAGCGGTGGCTATGTTGCCCGGTTGCGGGTAGCGTAGCAAAACATCGTCTTCCCATTCATCAAGACTGGTTAACGGATAGGCTTCTTTGGAACTAAAGTTGTTTTGCGTATCAGACATGGCAGGCAATTGAGGTGAAAGCAACTAATATAGGATTCTAAGTTCTGTCTTTTTCGACAAATTGTTTGCATAAAACTCCCCCTTTATTTGCAAAACCTATGGTATAGGCAGAAATGCCAGACATCTGCAGCTATGAAAGTATGGAGCATTGCGTCATGAAACATCTGACTATTAGCGTACCTAAGTCTTCCTGGTCTTTGTTTCTTCGCCAAACAAAATACCCCAGGCTGCAAGCGAAGGAATATTTTCAAATATTATTTTCAACATAGCTACGAGCGGAATAAAAAGTAACATGCCTGGTATACCCCAAACTATATCTCCGGCGATAACGGCAATAAACGTTATAAAAGGACTCATTTTCATTCGCGAGCCCACTATACGGGGAAGTAAAATAATGCCATCTACCAGGTGAATAGCCAGTAAAGCTATCCCAACTGTTAGAGCGCCTGCGCCATTGCTGTTGGCATAGGTTACTAAAAGTGCCAGCCCCAGTGCAACAAAGAAACCTATATAAGGAATGATGCTTAATAGCGAAGTTATGAGCGCAAGCAGTAAGGCATATTTAATTCCCAGCAGTATTAAAACCGAACTGTTAAGTACCAGGAGAATCGCAAATTTTACCAGGAGGCCCACAATAAAATTCATGATCATGATTTTATTTTCTGTAATGATAAGGGGCATCTCATCGGGGTAATCTTTTTCAACCAGTTTTATAAGAAATCTGACAATTAGTCTCCGGTAAAAAAGAATGAAAAAAGCAAATATGCAAACAAGTAAGGTCCAAATAACCATCTTGCCAAAAGAGAAAACTATTTTTCTCGCCATACCGGTTATACCATTTACAATTTCTTTATAGGAACTGCTTAGATAGTCTGTTTGTTGTGCATTGTCGATATTAAACTTTGCAGTAATCCATTGTTCAATAGAAATAAATTCAGCCTGTATTTTGGTATTTAGATTAGGGAGTTCTTTTACAAAACGCGCGATTTCAGAAGCGAGAAAATAGTTGATCATCCCGAATGCGATTACAAAACTAAGAACTGCCAGGAGGGAAGCAATACCCCTGTGAATAGGTATATTTTCTAAAACTTTTACTAGTGGTAGCAATAGTATGGCCAGCAAAAGCCCTGCAAATAAGGGTATCAATAACGATGAAGCCTCCCGCATAATAAGAATGGTAAAAACGAGGCATGCTGCTACAATCGTAAAACGAATATAAAAAGGAATTTTTTTGATGTGTATCTGCGAAGTGGTCTTCTCCATGTTTTTATGCAATTAAAATTAGGTTCCTCTTACTCAGTTAGTGGGGTGCATCGCTTCCTGTTTCTGTGCTTTTTCGCGACGTCTGAAAAATCCCCGCAATAAAAAATTGTGTTGTACAGCTTCCAGGTCATCATCAAGTTTTTTACTACCGCTTTCCAGGTTTTTAATCATAACACGAATATTCTGGGCCACTTCTGTATCATTCAAAATCATACCCACCGGTTTTTTGGGGTCATTCAGGCTTGCACCTGCTTTTTGTAAACTGTCCGCAAAGGAGGTTACTTTTAGAGAAGCGGCTTGTAAATTCTGAGAAGCGGTGTTTAAATGAGCAACGGTAGAACGGACACTATTAAAAACGATGGTATCCGTAACCAGTTCATTAGCCAGTGAACCTTTTTTATGCAGCCCCTCCGAAAAGTGCTGCACATTGGCAATAAGGGCTTCGCTTTTTACAGAAACCGCTTTAAAATGGGCGATAGCTGTTTTTATGTCCTGCGCCATGGTAGGATCACTCAATAGGATACCTAGTGAACCTTCGCCATTCAATAGCTTTTTACTTACTGTTTTAATATTACCGGTTATCTCCAGGAGGTTTTTATTATTCTGCTGCAAAGTGGCCAGTATTTCTTCCGTGCCTGCAGTTTCTGCAATGTGGAGATAATCACCCTCCTCCACCTGCGGAGCTGCTATGTTTCCACCATGTAATACAATAATTTTACTTCCAATAAATCCATCTGAACTTATTTTAGCGGTTCCGTCCTTATGTATGCGGCTCTGGGCATCTTTCTCAATATGCATGGTTACTTCAACCTGGTTGTTGCCGGAGAAACTCACTTTTTTTATGGTGCCCACTTTCACGCCAAATAGCCAAACATTATTACCTGCCTGCAAACCGTTGATATCATTAAAAATGGCTTTAACCGTAAATGTTTTTATAAATTTCTTTTGCTGTCCACCCAATAGAAAGATAACGGCTACTAATAAGAGTACGCCTATTGTTATAAAAAGACCTACAACTGCTGAATGGTTTATTTTGTTTGGTTTCATGTTTTCGTTATAAAATTATAATCATAAAAACTTTTAAAAAGTGCATCCTCTGTATCGAACACTTCTTCAAAACTGCCCTGTTTTACTATTTTACCTTCACTAAGCATGGCTAACCTGTTACCGGTTGTTTTAGCGCAGGTAAGGTCATGGGTTATAATAATAGCACTTGTTTTATATTCAGTCTGTACCTGTTTAATCAGGTTATTTATTTCCATAGCTGTTACAGGGTCAAGTCCTGCAGTGGGCTCATCATATAACATAATATCGGGATGAAGAATCAGGGTTCTCGCCACACCAATGCGTTTTGTCTGGCCACCGGAAAGCTCGGCCGGTAATTTATCTATACTGGATGCCAGTTTTACTTCTTCCAATACTTTTAGAACCGCTTCATCTACCTCTTTGCGGCTCATGTTCTTTTTATTTCTGATAAGGGCAAACTCCAGATTTTCTCTTACAGTCATACTATCGTATAAGGCGCTATTCTGAAAAGAGAAACCTATCTTAAGTCGTAACTCCTGTAATTCCTTTCCCTTTACTTCGTCAATTTTCTTACCTAATACGGTTACAGTTCCGCTATCCGGTTTTAAGAGACCGGCAATGATTTTTATTAAGACAGACTTGCCAGATCCGGATTTACCAAGTACCACAAGATTCTCGCCGTTATATACAGTAAGGTCAATACCCTGCAGTATTTTAACTCCGGCAAACGATTTAGAAAGCCTCTGTATGGATATAACCCCTTCGTCTTGAGGATTATGCTGTATGGTAGGTGCCTGCTGCATTAGCGGAGAAATGAATTTATAAACTGAACTACTACTGTTTCTTCCATAAATACGGCAAACATGGAAATAACCACTGCCTGATTTGCTGCTTTTCCCACCCCCACGGTTCCTTTTTTTGCATTATACCCCTGGTAGCAACTTACAATACCAATGGTAAAGCCAAACAGTGCCGATTTGATAACAGAAGAAAATATATCAAGGAAAGAAATTTTTTCAAAAGAGCTGTGTAGAAATGCACTGTAACTGGTTAATTCATTAAAGTGAACATTTATGTAAGCACCTAATAAACTGATGGTGCCGGAGTATAAAACCAACAGTGGCAGCATTAAGGTGCAGGCCAGCACACGGGTTACTACTAAAAATTTATAGGGATTAGTCGCGGTCATTTCCATGGCATCAATCTGTTCAGACACTTTCATAGAGCCTAATTCGGCTCCGATATTAGAACCCACTTTTCCTGCCATGATAAGAGAAGTTACCAGTGGCGCCAACGCACGAATAATCGCAATGGCAACGAGGGAAGGTATCCAAGATTCTGCTCCAAATTCGGATAGGGAAGGACGCGATTGTTTGGTAAATACAAGACCTGTTATAAAACCGGTAAGGGTAATCAGGGGAAGTGTTTTACATCCTACTTCGTAAGACTGGTTGATGATTTCTTTCCATTCATACGGCGGTGTAAATGCTTCTATAAAAAAACGTAGGGAAAACCTGTATAGCTGGTAGATGCCGGTAAAAAAATCTTCTGCAGCCGTTACTATATTTCTGCCCGACTGTATCTGGTTGGTATCTTTATCCATACAGGATGAGTTAGTACTGAAAAAGTTAAAGGCATTTTTTAGTTATTTTTTCAGTTCTTCTTTTAGCGATTGTTCTTAGTTGTTCCGAAAACAAAGATAATTGAGTCAATTTATCCAGATACTAAGGTGGATTTCTTTGTACACATCTGTGTTACATAATTCACCCAATATCTTGTATGATTCACACATTTTGGATTTGAAACGATATGTAGTGTTTTAGACTACAGGTAAAATGGAAGAGGTACCCTTTTGGGGGAAGTTACTAAAACTGGGGGGTCTGTTGATACAAAAAATATATATAGAGTCTGCAATGTCAAATAACAGACTTTATTAATAGGGTAAAAAACGGAGATTTTTTTTAAAAGAACTAGGGCATCACAGTCCATTCTATTTACAGGTAAGCCTAGCGTGTTATCCAGTTAAACTCATATTCTAATGGCGCTTTGATGGAACTTCTTTCGGCCACTCTTCTGAAACGCTCAGGTAATGACATCAAATAATCTCTGGCCCTTTCTGCGGCATCATTGAGTCCCCTGATATTGGAAATATCCCATTCTTTTACGAGGGATTCTAAGATATCGGTATAGTCATTGGTAGTATATACACCTAATCTTTGTGCGGCATCGCTGAAGTGGGTAAAGGTGGTACTGATTTTTTCACCCTGCTGGCGAAGAAAATGCGCGGGCATGACAATCTTTTTGCGCATCATATCTTCAAAAGCAATCATCATCTCACTGGCATCAATCTCAAATATTTTGCCGATAAAGCTTTTGTAAGCTTTGGCATGTCTTGCTTCATCCGAGGCAATTACTCCGCATATCTTGGAGAGTTGTCCATTACCATATTGCTTGGCTAAAGTAGCCGTGCGGCGATGCGAAATATTTGTGGCCATTTCCTGAAAAGAAGTATATACAAAATTGCGGTAAGGATCCCTTGCACCGCCTATTTCCATTCCATCTGATATCAAATACTGTGTACTGATTTCCATCTGGCGCATATTTACCCGGCCCGATAGATAAACATATTTATTAAGCAGGTCGCCATGTCGGTTTTCTTCGGCCGTCCACATACGAATCCATTTGCTCCATCCATTTCTATTGCCCCCTTTGCCATGTATTCCTTCAATATCCATCAGCCAGGTTTCATAAGTGGGAAGCGCTTCTTCTGTTATGATATCACCTACCAGCACAGCCAGATAATCATAGGGTAACTCTTTACATTCCAGCTGCAACTCTTTTACATCGGCAAGAAAATTATCACTGCTGCTATCTGGTAAGAGATCGGATGGCTGCCAGTTCGTATCAATATTTTTCAAAAAAGTATCAATGATTTCATCCATTTTCTGAGCCAGAAAATGCATTACCTCGATTCGGGTATGTGTTAGATTCATTTGTAAACTTGCGCTCATTTTTATAAATTGAGATATAACATACAAAGTTACGACATAAACAGGGTATAAGATTTTTCTCGAAAAAAACTTACCGGTAAAAATGCGTTAAGACTAGGTGTTACCCACTGGTTTATTAAAAAAATCTTTAGTAACGGTGAACCATTAACCATATATTTATTTTTTTAATTAGTTTATAGTTCTTCACTGGGTTTAGGTATGTTCATAATCAAACCGGCTGTAAAACCTGTAAAATCATCTTTTACTTTATAGGAAGTAACCAGTAATTGATCCGGGTACCTTTTAAGTGTTAGATAATGAAACATGGGCTTATAGTCTGGTGACAGATCTTTGAGTTCTTCGGTACCTGCTCCAAGAGGTTGATGCAACCCACCACCACCGCCTATGACCAGAAAATCTTTACCTTCTTTTTTAAAATGCTCAAAATTATGTGAGTGACCCGATAAGAACAAGCTTGTTTTTCTGGTGCGCATAAAGGGGCGTACAAATTTTTGCTGTACAGCTTTTGATGAACCTACAATTTTACTGTTCGAATAAGGAGAATGATGACAACCCGTTATTATATATTGTACAGATGGGTCTGCATCCAGTTTTTTAAGGGTTTTCTTATACCAGTCTTCCTGTGCCGCATCTTCCTTTTTAGTGAGGGAACCAAAATTAGAATTCAGGAGTATTACGGCAACTGAATCAATAATTTCTGCGAACCCCGTATGTAAATATTCTGGAAAATGATTTTGAAATTTCTTTTGCCCCTTCCTCCCCATACTCCCGGTACCCATCAGCTCATGATTACCCATGGTGGCGAATACGGGTATACAATTTGTTCTACAACTGTCAATATATCTTGAAACCTGCAACCATGCGCGGTTGCTGGAACCCAGGGAAACCACATCTCCCAGTAAAAATACCGACAAGGGATGCCTTGCAAGGATATCAGTAAATATCATCTTGGTGGCGGTACGATTATTATTTGTCTTAAGAAATATTTTTTCGATCCATAATGGCGCCTGGGTATCACTTACAAAAGCGATCTCGGGATTAGGTTCTGAAGTAGCCTGATCAGGAATGATATGATTGTCAAAAATACTCATCAAACAGAACAAACATTGTATGGTCAATGACAGAAACATATAAAAAGCTTAGGGTAGTTACCATTTTAAAAATTTCCATACCAGTTGCAATTGACCAACAAGTGATGCATCTACCGTTTGAGCCGCATCCATCCATTTAAGTTCCACACCAAGTCCGACATCTTTTGATAAGGGCTGTATATAAGAAGCAGCCAGCATAAAGCCTACACTCAGTTTATGCGAATCAACCTTGCCTTTATAATCAAGCGCTGTAGTGAGGCTATAAAATCCAGTACCAAAAAAAGCATTCACCCGTTTTGTAAGAGGCATGGAGGCAACCAATAATAATGGTACCCCTGTAAGTGAGGCTTTTCCTTTATTTCCGGCAGAGTCCTGTATAGTGTAGGAATAAAAAGTCATATGGCCCGATTCTAATCCCACCCTGAGTAAATGATCGGGATGCCATAATATTCTAACGGTACCGGAAAAACCATATTTATTAACGTTAGTTTTTACGGATAAAGGAACACCGGCATGTGTTTCATAATATCCCATGCCGCCGCTTACATACAGTACCAGTCCATATTGTCCACGACCGGCTACAGGAAAGCTATCTGTTTGTGCATAATCTTTCACGCTAACCAGGCAGCACGCCAAACAAAAAAGGGCGGTATAAAAAATATTATTTCTGCGCATAATAATAATAAGCTACGGCTGAAGGATAGTTAGATAAAATTCCATCGAAATGCCCCTCTTTTAAAAAAGTTTCAATATTCCCAGGTACATCAAGTGTCCATACAAAAGCTTTTCTTCCCTGGGCATGTATATTGGCCACTTCATCATTCTGTGTTCCCAATGTCCAGCGGGGTCCCCATATATGTGCATTTACATTCTGTACATCTTCAGGAGGCAACTCGCAAACAGCAGGTATATTTCTGAAGTCGGGTAACTGAATAAAATTTTCCAGAACGATTCTGTCAGGTATGCCGATTGATATATCCAGTTTTCTGCCGGCAGCATTTGCTTTTATCTGAAATTCATTTTGTATATCTCTCAGTTGCTGTAATGATCCATGTAATTTGGTATCCAGCCAAACAAAGTTCAAAGAAGTATTGTACACAAGGGTTGTCAATACTTCGCGCAGCGTAGGAATATGTTCGCCATGTAGTAATCTAACCAATGTATTCAGTTGCGCGTACGTGTAATTTTCTATCGGTCCAAGCAAACCGTCTTTTTGTATCAGGCGCTCACTAAGTGTTGCATCATGGTAAATGATGAGTACCCCATCACTGGTTGTTCTCACATCCGTTTCTACACCGGTGGCACCAAACTTGGCAGCCAGCCTAAGCATTTCTACAGAGTTCTCAGACTGAGGTAAGAGGTCAGAGTTTCTTCCCCCCAAACGGTGTGCTACAATATGTAATGGAGTGGCACGGTATAAAGGTCTCAGGTATTTCAGCTTAATGGTTTTATCAGGAACATCCCCATCGGTTCCATAAACACCCGTGATAATAATACTATCAGCAGGATTAAAAGCTGCTCCGCTTAAAAGATGATTTGCGCCATTTTTCTGGCTAATAGTAAATCTTCCAAGCCCTGTTTCTGTATTGACCATTTTGCGCCAGTAACCATTCAGCAGAATATTGGTATCTATTCTTTTGGCTTCACAAACAAAATACGAAACCTGTTTTTCACAAAACATCGAAAGTGTAAAACTGGTATCCGGTCCATTTACAGTATAGCTCCATTTTAAGGCGGCCTGTTCACCAAAATTATCATTCCCCTCAACCACGGTATAGATCCCTTCCATTTTCTGGCGGGTGTTGTAGGATAAAGGGGTTGCTATTACTGAATCAAATTTTTTCCATTTGGTATCAGGAACAGGCGCTTCATATTTTTTTACACAGGAAGTAAAAAGAAAGAGGAGAAGGGATATGGTAAGATATTTTTTCAAAAGATAAATCCGATTAATAATTGAGGATAGAAAATGTTACGGTCAAATGTTGGAAACAAAGCCCATGTCTGCCAGAAGAAATCTGTGTATATAAAACGGAAACCCAGCGATAAACTCTTCTTACCATAAAATGGTTGTTCCAGCGTTGCTGTAAAAGCAGTTCCGCTAAATAAACGGTAATCTGCCGTTACGGGTGTGTTTCCTGTTTTGGCTTTGAAAGATAAATTCATAAGGGCCTCCTGCTTTAGGGTAACCAATATGCCGTGATTGAGACGGTAGCCCAGCGATACATTTGGGTAATTCTGAAATCCATGCCCGGTGCTTTTAAAACCTTCCAGGGTAATAAAACCAAACCAGAAAGCCACATCATCACCAAGCGACATCGAGAAACGATCATTAATAGGAAACGCCCATTTGGGCCCAACACTTACCAGGTTTTGAAAACCTTGAAAATTGGCTCTCCCTTCCAGATAAGAATTATGACTCATTTTTCTTAATAGCCGAAACTCGCCGCAGGGAACGCGAAGATGCTGTTCTTCTGTAATATCTTCTGCCAGGGTTGTAATGCTTAACCCAAGAGATGCTTTCCACCTCCTGTCCATAGGATAGGGAAAGGAAACAAATTTTTGATGAAAAGCCGGTATATCCTGCGAATGAGCGGGTGTTGTAAAAAGTATGGGTATGAAAACAACCATCAAACAGGTTATCAATCCAAATAGCTTATAATTTTTCATATCCTTCCATAATAATGTTCTGTTTTTATACAGAATACGAGAGTATAAAGTTCCCATTCTAATGCCCTTTTATCATTACATAACTATTTTAAAAAGTTACAAGATTCACACATTTTCAACTATTTACAACCAAAAAAAGGCTGGGAATAGAAATAAAAGAGCCTAAAAATAGTATGCTCCGGTGAATGAGAGGAGAAAAGACTGTGCCGAAAAGTGATAAAGCCACAGGAAATCACTATTTTTATCCAATCTTTAAATAATAATATTATGGCAACAGGAGTTGTAAAATGGTTCAATGATTCAAAAGGCTTCGGATTTATCACACCTGATGATGGTGGTGAAGATCTGTTCGCACATTTTTCCGCTATTAATAATACCGGCGGTTTTAAGACTTTGAAAGAAGGTCAAAAAGTAAATTTCGAAGTAACCATGGGCCCTAAGGGCAAACAGGCATCTAATATTCAATCTGCAGAATAGCCTTCATGTAAAGCGGGCAATCCTGCACAACAATTTGCGGATCTGCGTTGTTTTTCTGACACAGATCCGCAAATCTTATGATAAACACGCTACCTACTGACAATCCAGTTTACTCATAATTTTTGTTTTACGGAAAGGATGCACAGACAGGAGCAGGTAGCCACCTCCATTAAGTGAAGGGTCTTTCTTCAATAGACCAAGGTTATGGAAACCTACTACCAGTGGACCTAGCTTAAGTGCAGCGCCTACCCAAAATTGTCCTTGTGTATTATATTGTACTGGCAGATAAGCCCCAAGCCCTGCCGTTTCCCATCTTGGCGTAACCGTCACTAAATTCAATTCTCTTGTATATAATTTAGTATAGCTGGAAAGCGCGTTAAAATTTATATTGAGTTCCCCATTTACATACAAATGATTACCCAGGTTTTTATCAATATTAATTGTTAGCCTTGCAGGATTGCTGACAGTAAAATTTCCGTTTAAGGCAGAGGTCTGATTAAATATAGTGGCCAGCGAATCTCTGAAGGCACGGATATCTTTGGATCCTGAAAGTTTAGCCTCCGCGGAGGCATCAGTGATAGCGGCATTTGGATCAATGAACTGAGTCGAGTACTGACTGGCTTTAAAAGAATTGTTTCCGATGTCCATAATACTCACACCAATCTTCCAGTCATAATTAAGATTATTATTATCACCGGCATTCATTTCAGCGTTGTATACCCTGTATTCAATACCCATGCTTAACCCAATAGATGTGCGGGTTTGTTTTAAGAAATCTTTGATACCGTCTGCGCCGTCATAATTATCGGAATACCCATAAGAGCCGCTGCCATTGGTAAACGTATAAGAGGTATCGGTACTGTTTTTCTGTTCCAGGTAACTTATTTTATTAGTCTTTACAAATACCCCGGATATCCCTTTCATTATCTGGAGCGTAATACCACCGGTAAGTTTACTGTTATCTGTTTCTGCCAGTACCTGTGAGTAACTAAGATCTGCTTCCAGCCATCCCGCATGTGTTGCAAATCCTTCGAGGTAAGAGGTATTTCGGTTGGCAATCAGCAGGCGGTTAAAACTGGTAACTACAGAATCTGTAAAGTTGAATGGTGAGGTTTTTAAATGATTATAGGTTCTTCCCCTGAAGCTGATATTGACGGCTCTGCTATTATCGATTTTATATGAAAAATTTAATAGACTAAAATCAGCATTAGCATGTACAAACCGGCTGCTATATCCATCCTGTGCAGTAAGTGTGGATCCATTTTGTAAGTAGGCGGCGTTGGTACTTGTTTTTAATTGGGTAGAAAAAAGTGTCAGATCCCATTTATACGCTGAACCTACAGAAGCGGCAGGATTATTAAAAGTGCCGGTACTGCCTGCATAAGGAGAACCGTGCAACGCCTGGTAACCCTGTGCAGACAGGTAAAAGGATGCAGCTAAAGAAAGCATTACCAGCAAGTATGTTTTGGAAGGTTTACTCATTTCAATTGTATGATGCATAGGGAACCGGCTTCGCTGCTCTGGTGTGGTTTAATTACTAAATATAACACCCGATTTAATAATAGTATCAAGTACAATAAGACTAAAGACTCAATGTTTTGGTTTTGAAGCGGGCTTCTACAAAAAGCGTTAAGAAATATACGGAATGTAACGTTATGAAATGAATGGTTATTGGCTTTACTAATCTGTTGCATGACCTTCTTACTATAAGATGCCATAAAAATGGCATTGTTAATCTCAATTTTTGTAACTCTCCTACAAACTAAGGTGACGAATAGATGTACCCTATTAAAAGAAAAGTCCCCTGTAGAAACAGGGGACGTCTTCGATTGCTTGCCATATAAGAAAAAGAGATAGTTAGTAATTGCTTAACCAGATTATTGATGTATCAGTTTGTTGCAGCGATACATTTACTTTCTGGTGTAAAGATAGGAAAAAATAATAGTAATTTATTTAATAATCAAGTTTTTTATAAAAAAATTGATAAATTAACATGATTTGTTAATTATTATTTAATATATAATTATTATTAATGTAATTTTATTTTAGTGTTTTTGTTTATTAAATAAATGATAATCAATTTATTATGATTTATTATATTCTTTCAACGCTTTTTCTAAACAATTCATAGATTCATTAATATCATTTAAATTTAATACGTATGCTAGCCTTACTTCCTGTTTGCCAAGTCCGGGAGTTCCATAAAAGCCTGTAGCGGGAGCGAGCATAAGGGTTTGTTTATTATAGGAAAAGCTTTCTAGTAGCCATTGGCAAAATTTATCAGCATCATCTATGGGCAATTTGGCCATTGCATAAAAGGCCCCACCCGGGTTTGGACAGAACACATTTTCCATCGCATTCAGTCTTTTTACAATCAGGTCCCTCCTGGATTTGTATTCTGCTTTGGTGGTATCGAAATAATCCGCGGGAAGATCTATAGCCGCTTCACCGGCGATCTGTGCGAAACTGGGTGGACTTAATCTGGCCTGTGCAAACTTCATCACCGCATCAAGAACCGATTTATTTTTTGTAATAAAAGCGCCGATCCTTCCGCCGCAGGCACTATATCTTTTACTGATGGTATCCATGATAATCACATTTTCATCAACACCTTTCAGATGCATAGCGCTCACCTGTTTACCTTCATAACAAAATTCGCGATAGGCTTCATCCGAAAAAAGATAAAGATTGTATTTGAGAATGATCTCTTTCAACTGCTGCATTTCAGCATCGCTGTATAAATAGCCGGTAGGATTATTGGGATTGCATATTACAATCGCCCTGGTGCGGGGTGTAATCTTTTTTTCAAATTCCTCGATCGGTGGTAAAGCAAAACCATTTTCAATATGTGAAGTGATGGGAATTACTTTCACTCCGGCAGCTACTGCAAAACCATTATAATTTGCATAGAAAGGCTCTGGAATAATTACTTCGTCGCCTGCATCAAGGCATGCCATAAAACCAAACTGGATCGCTTCACTACCACCCGTGGTAACAATGATCTCGTTATAATTTACATGAATGCCTACACTTTCATAATAACCCACTAACTTTCGGCGATAGCTTTCATTACCTGCGCTATGACTGTATTCCAGTACTTTAAAATCACTGTTTCTTACCGCATCCAATATCATTTTGGGTGTTTCAATATCAGGCTGGCCAATATTGAGGTGATATACTTTGATTCCTCTTTTTTTTGCTGCTTCAGCGTAAGGAACGAGTTTGCGGATAGGAGAGGCCGGCATAGCCTGGCCACGTTGACTGATATGTAACATTGCACAAAGATAGTTGGCGTATGAACTCCTTCAAAACAAAAACGCAACCCTAAAGATTGCGTTTTGTAAGTATGCTGGAAAAATAAAATTTATTTACTTTTTGCCGGGGCTTTTGCGGGTTCCACTTCCCCATCAATGGTTAGAATAACGGGTTCTGCAATATTGGCAAATTTAACTGTAACCCTTTTGGTAAAGGTGCCGGGGTTAGCTGCATTGTAAGTAACTTTTATATTGCTGGGTGTGCCCTTTGCAATCGGCGCTTTGCTGTATTCAGGGGTGGTACAACCACACTCAGCAGTAGCGGTTTCAACAATCAGCGGCTTTGCTGTTGTATTATTAAAGGAGAAGGAATACGTAGCGGGCACATTCTGTTTGATTTTGCCAAAACTATGTTTCACTTCTTTGAAAGCCACATCTGTATTTTGTGCAAATACGGCAACACTTAGAACCATGCTTAAAAGAACGAGTAACTTTTTCATATCTGATTTTTGTTTTTATTAAAGACTAATTTTTTACAACTTTTTCGGGAACCAGGTTTGAAAGGGTTGCTGCCTGAGCAGGCTGGGCATCGGTTACACCTTCTCCGCTAAAACGAACCTGTTTGCTTAAACCTCCACTAAAGCTAATATCGGTAAATCTGGTAAAAGGCCCTGATACACTGCCGTTAAAACCAATATTTACTTTTACTGTCTGCCCGGGCCCGAATTTCTGCATCGGAATAAAATTGGGAGTCGTGCAGCCACAACCGGCATGTGCGTTTTCTAAGGTAATCGTGTCTTTGCTTATATTGGTTATTTCTACTACATAACTTACAGGCTTGCCTAAAGTTATTTTTCCAAAATTATATTCTGCATTCTTAAAATCCAATGCTTTGGCGGTTGGATCTAAGGTGGGCTGATTTTCGATCTTTACCGGAAACCCGTTTCCGCCCATCGATTTCGGTGTTTGGGCCTGGGAGCTCAACCCGGCAAATAGTAAGGTTAAGGCGATAAAAGCATTTTTCATATATCTCATAATTAAGAAGGTAAAATTAAGTATCTTATTTGTGTAAACAATTACCCTGAAGGCTAAATCCGTGCCGTAAACACAATTTTAGTCAAAATTTAATAAACGATATTGAAATAAGGGGGAATTCCGGTGAAAAGATGTTTTTAAGTGGTCAATTAATTTCCGCTAAGCTATTCAGAACGTAATGTTATTTTTGTTTTATGGAACCAACCCCATCTGTCGAATACCAGGAAGACATGCTTTCATTTGAAGGCTTCCGCAATACCATTATTCAAGATTACCGGACAGCTGTTATTAGTCGTGAAGTAAGTTTATTAGGCAGACGGGAAGTATTAACCGGCAAAGGTAAATTTGGAATTTTCGGAGATGGGAAGGAAGTAGCACAGATTGCGATGGCCAAATTTTTTGAGCCCGGCGATTTCAGGAGTGGTTATTACCGCGACCAGACTTTTATGTTTGCTACAGGATTAGCCAACGTTGAACAATTTTTTGCACAACTATATGCAGACCCCGATGTAAATAATGATCCGTTTAGTGCAGGGAGACAAATGAATGCGCATTTCGCCACAAAGTTTGTAGATGATAAAGGTGATTGGCTGGACCTTGCCAACCAGAAAAACATTTCTTCGGATATGGCGCCTACTGCTTCTCAAATGCCGAGGGCACTGGGTTTAGCCTATGCCTCTAAATGTTTTCGAAGTTCAAAAAATAAAGAACAGTTTGCCTCTTTAAGTCATAACGGTAACGAAATATGTTTTTGTACTATCGGCGATGCAAGTACTTCTGAAGGACATTTCTGGGAAACGATTAATGCAGCGGGCGTGTTGCAGATTCCATTGGCTGTATTTGTTTGGGATGATGGGTATGGCATTTCCGTTCCTAAAAACTTTCAGACGACCAAGGGTTCCATTTCTGCTGCGCTTAAAGGGTTTGAAAAAGAAGAATATACCAATGGTATTCGTATCTATAAAGTAAAAGCATGGGACTATGCAGGTATGTGTGAAGTGTTTGAAGAAGCTCTGCAGGCAGTTAGAGAAACCCATGTGCCCGTTTTATTTCATGTAGAAGAAGTAACCCAACCACAGGGCCACTCTACCAGTGGCAGCCATGAGCGTTACAAAAGCGCTGAAAGATTGGAATGGGAGAAAGAATGGGACTGCATTAAAAAGATGAAAGAGTGGATGATTGCAAATGGATTAAGTAATCCGGATGAACTCGCAGAAATAGAAGCGAAAGCCAAGGAATCTGTTCGGGATGAAAGAAACAAAGCGTGGGAAAAATACCTGACCCCTGTAAAAGAGCAAGCAGCCGAAGCTTGCCTTATCATCAGGCAGATCATCATCAATGATATGGAGCGGTATAACGAATTACAGAAATTGGCTAACGATCTCCAGGCCAACAAAGAACCTTTGCGCCGTGACATATTGAGAAGCCTATCATTAGCCCTCGAATTGGCACCGGATTCGCCATCAGCTGCAGAAGTAAAACATTTGTATGATGAACTGGTTACTACGAACCGGAAAATGTACAATAGTCATCTGTATCATGAAGGGCCTAAAAGTGCCTTAGCTGTTGAAGAAATAAAACCACTGATCTCTTTTGATGCCCCTTCGGTAAATGGATACGAAGTCCTCAATAAATATTTCGATACCTTATTTACGCACAATCCTTATGTATATGCATTTGGAGAAGATGTGGGACATATTGGAGATGTTAACCAGGGATTTGCGGGTTTACAGGATAAGCATGGTGCAGACAGAATATCGGATACCGGCATTAGAGAACTGACCATTGTGGGACAAGCGATAGGATTATCGTTACGCGGATTAAGACCCATTGCAGAAATTCAATACCTTGATTATTTATTGTATGGTTTACAACCTTTAAGTGATGATGTGGCCACACTTCATTTCCGTACCAAAGGTCAGCAGAGTTGTCCATTGATTATCCGCACAAGGGGTCACCGCCTCGAAGGCATCTGGCACAGTGGTTCGCCGATGGGAATGATGATCCATTCCTTGCGCGGACTTTATATATGTGTACCGAGAAATATGGTACAGGCAGTGGGTATGTACAATACTTTATTAAAAGGAAATGATCCTGCCATAGTTATTGAATGTTTGAATGGCTATCGTTTAAAAGAAAAAATGCCGGCCAATCTTCTTGACTATACCATACCGCTCGGCATTCCGGAACTATTAAGAGAAGGAACAGATATCACTATTGTATCGTATGGATCCACGCTCCGGATTGTGGAAGATGCGGCAGACCGATTGGCGAAACTGGATATCAGTTGCGAAATAATAGATGTGCAAACGCTTTTACCTTTTGATATTCATCATAGAATACTGGAGTCGCTGAAAAAAACAAACCGTATTGTCTTTATTGATGAAGATGTTCCCGGCGGTGCTGCTTCGTATATGTTCACTAAAGTGATGGAAGAACAACAGGCATTTAAATGGCTGGATATAAGCCCGAGAACCATTACTGCGCAGCCTCACCGGGCAAGTTATGGAAGTGATGGCGATTATTTCAGCAAACCTAATGCAGAAGATATTATTTGGGAAATAAGGGATATGATGGCTGAGTAGCGAGCGTAGACTTTTATTTTTAAAATTTTGGAATGCAAACAATTAATTCGGAGGGACGAATTCTTTATTCAATAAAAAGATCTTTTAGACGGGGATCGGGTATCCCGCATTCCTCTTTTTTTCCAAACCATTTATAACGGTTCTTTGCAACGAAATCATACACTGCATTCCTGATAAACGGGGGAACGATCATTAAAATATTTAGTGCCGGCCATGCACCACTTAGTTTTTTGGCTACACGTAAAGCTCCGCTTGATTTTGTATAAACAGTCCCGTTCTCCAGTAAGATAAAAGAACCGAATGCTGTTACCGGCAGTTTGTGTTTTTCCAATACTTGTTGCCCGAATGCACTTTGCAAAGAAGCAAATCTGAACTGTTGCTGAGGATCATGTTTGATAATAAATTGTACACTGCCACTGCAGAGATTGCACACACCATCGAATAATATAACGGGGTGGGGAAGAGAGTGGGAATCTATCATTGTGTAAGTTGAAAGTCAAAAATTAAAAGTTTGAATTGACTATACACTCATCACTTTTAACTTTTAACTAAATGCTCATGCCATGTTATGAAATACTTTGTTCACATCTTCATCCTGCTCTAATCTTTCAATCAGTTTACTTACATCTTCCGCCTGTGTGTCGGTAACGGGAACGGTAGTGGTGGGTATCCATTCCAGTTCGGCACTAATGGGTGTGAGGGCTTTCTCTTCAAGGGCTTTCTGGAGTTTGCCAAAATCTACAAAGGCACAGCGTAACACAAGTATAGCATTACCATTGTCGTCATTACTTTCTCCCAGTTCATCCAGTCCATGATCAATAAGTTCGAGTTCGAGATCATCAATGGATAATCCTTCCGGCTTTAATATGAATACCCCCATTTTTCTGAACTGGAAACTTACACTGCCACTGTTACCCAAAGCCCCATGTCCTTTGTTGAAATGACTTTTTACATTGGCCACGGTACGTACATGGTTGTCTGTGGCTGTCTCCACCAGCAGGGCCACACCATGCGGGGCATATCCTTCATATAAAACTTCTTCATAGTTACTGGTGTCCTTACCCATGGCCCTTTTGATGGCGGCTTCTACGCGGTCCTTGGGCATACCCACACTTTTGGCATTCTGAAAACAACGGCGCAAAGCCGGGTTGGTGGCAATATCAGGACCGCTGGCTTTTACGGCGATCACAATTTCTTTGCCTATCCGTGTAAACTGCTTCGCCATTTTATCCCAACGGGCAAACATAGTGGCTTTGCGAACTTCAAAAATCCTTCCCATAATATGATGGTTTATGCGGTAATTCTGTTACCCGCCTTACTATCTTAATTCAATATATATACGTTCCAGCGTTCGTCTTTAAAACTGATACTACTTTATTGGTCAGGCAGATTGTTTTACAGACGGCGGCAAAAATAAGAAAGTTACTGCTTATGATCAACCCGTAAAAAAACAGCCATACTTTTTAAGGTACGGCTGTTTACAGTTTCTTATTTCATTTATAATTTATCAGGTGTATCGGGATTATTTAGGGCACTGTGTTTTTTACTGTACAGAAAGTAAATAACCAAACCAACTATGAGCCAAACGCCTAGTCTAAGCCAGTTTGTCCAGCCTAAACCAAATATCATGGCACCGCAAACTAAAATACCTAAAATGGGTACGAATGGAACCCATGGGGTTTTGAATTCCCGTTTAAGTTCTGGATTGGTTTTACGCAAAACAATTACAGCAGCACAAACCAGCATAAAGGCAAACAAAGTTCCGATACTTGTCATGTCTCCTACAATATCACCCGGCACAAATGCTGCAAAAAGTCCAACCAGTATCAAAATAAATAAACTTGCTTTATACGGTGTGTTGTATTTAGGATGTACGGCGCTAAATGCTTTGGGTAATAATCCATCTTTACTCATGGAATAAAACACGCGTGACTGGCCCAAGAGCATCACCAGAATAACCGATGAAAAGCCGCCGAGAATGGCTACAGTAACCAGTTTGCCTAACCATCCATAACCAATCATATATTTATTAATGGCAAAAACAACAGAGGCTTCTTTTCCGGAAGTTCTAAAATCTTCTGTGGTGGCCATCCCTGTTAAAACGTGGGCAAACAAGATATAGAGCACTGTGCATATAGCCAGTGATCCTAAAATACCAATGGGCATATCACGCTTTGGATTTTTTGCTTCCTGTGCCGCGGTACTTACCGCATCAAAACCAATAAATGCGAAGAAAACAACCCCCGCCGCACCCAGTATGCCCATGATGCCACCAAAACTGTGGGTAATACCCTGGTTATCAGTATAGCTACCCGGAGGTGGAATATAAGGAGTATGGTTTGCCGGGTTAATAAACCCCCAGCCAAATACGATGATCAATATTACAATAGACACTTTTGTAATAACGATAAGGTTATTAACCAATGCCGACTCCTTGGTACCTTTTATTAATAGGAGGGTTAGTGCAGAAACAATAAATAAAGCAGGCAAATTCATAATACCATGTACACCGTCCATAGAATGCTCAAAAGGTGAATGGGACCATTCATAGGGAATAGCTTTAACGCCAAGTACATTCACCAATAAATTATTTAAGTATTCGCTCCAGGCAATACCTACCGTAGCAGCGCCAACGGCATATTCCAAAATCAGGTCCCAGCCAATAATCCAGGCAATAAATTCGCCCATAGTTGCGTAACTATAGGTATAAGCGCTTCCGGCAATAGGGATGGATGATGATAATTCTGCGTAACACAAGCCTGCCAAAGCACAGCCAAAAGCTGCCACAATAAAACCCAGTGTTACAGATGGTCCTGCATTTTGTGCAGCGGCAGAAGCGGTTCTTACAAACAAGCCTGCGCCAATGATAGCTCCAATGCCAAGTGCAACAAGGCTTCCGGAACTGAGGGTACGTTTTAATCCCTTTTCTGAATCAGCAGCCTGGGCCATTAAAACGTCCAATGACTTTTTTCTGAATAAACTCATAATAACTGTTGGATTAAGTTTTCTTTAATAAAAGTTTCGGAAAAATAGTCATTTCCTGAATTACCGCTTCAAAACTTTTCTAAACAGCTGTTCGCCGCTCTTAATAAGGCCATTTGAACATAAATCTTATATTGCGAAACTAATTGAAGGCTGATATGCTAAAATCAAACAGGCTTACCATCTATATTATTATTTCCATGGTTGCCGGCATTATACTCGGCTATTTTATACATACCCAATCTTCTCCTGCCTTTATACTATCCTTTTCCACAAAAATAAAATTACTCACCACTATTTTCCTGCGATTGGTGCAAATGATTATTGCCCCGCTGGTATTTTCAACACTGGTAGTGGGTATTGCCAAACTCGGGGATCTGAAAACCGTAGGACGGGTTGGCGGCAAAGCCATGTTATGGTTTGTATCTGCTTCACTCGCGAGCTTATTGTTGGGGATGTTGCTGGTAAACCTGTTTAAACCGGGTGCAGGTATTGATCTTAGTAATGCAGATGTAACAGGCGCTAAAGACCTGGTGGGTAAAACACAGGAGTTCAATATTCAGAAATTTGTGGAACATGTATTTCCCAAAAGTGTAATTGATGCAATGGCCAATAATGAAATATTGCAGCTGGTGATCTTCAGTGTATTTTTTGGAATTGCCACAGCAGCTTTAGGCGAAAAAGGTAAGATAGTGGTGAAGGGGCTGGATGCAGTAGCGCATGTGATCCTGAAAATGGTGGGCTATGTAATGAACTTTGCACCTCTGGGTGTATTCGGCGCCATTTCTGCAGTAATTGCTACCAAAGGGCTTGAAGTATTTGTGTTTTATGGTAAGTACCTTTTATATTTTATTATGGGCATAGCCGTGTTATGGGCAATCTTATTATTAGTAGGATTTATTGTGCTCGGTAAACGATTGCCGGAATTATTAAAAAGGATTTTTCCGCCGTTGATTATTGCTTTCAGTACCACCAGTAGTGAGGCTGTTTTTCCAAAACTCACAGAAGAACTTGAAAAATTTGGCTGCAAGGATAAAATTGTTGCTTTTATTCTTCCCCTGGGTTATTCCTTTAACCTGGATGGAAGTATGATGTATATGACATTTGCCAGTATTGCTATTGCACAGGCTTACGGAATTCATTTAGACATTGGTACACAGCTAACCATGCTGCTTGTTCTTATGCTTACCAGCAAAGGAATTGCGGGCGTTCCAAGAGCTTCACTGGTAGTGGTAACTGCTACCTGTGCCATGTTTAATATTCCCCCGGAAGGGATTGCACTTATTTTGCCCATTGATCATTTTTGCGATATGTTCAGAACTGCCACCAATGTGTTGGGAAATGCCCTGGCTACCAGCGTGGTTAGCAAATGGGAAAATTCGCTCGAACCGGCTATCACTGAATAAGAAATCTGTTTATGCTATTAGATACGTTTTTACAAACTACGTTTCACTGGAGCCAGTTATTGCAACCGCAATTTTATATTGAACATGGCGGCCTATGGCTGATTCTGTTCGTAATATTTGCAGAAACAGGTTTGTTTATGGGCTTCTTTTTACCGGGCGACAGTTTGTTATTTGTAGCAGGCATCTATAGTACCAATATCGCCAATGAAATTGCACCAACAGGAAATGAATACCTTGACCTCCTTGTTTTATTGGTATTAATTTCATTAGCCGGTATTGCCGGAAATGCTGTAGGCTATTGGTTTGGCAGAAAAGTAGGTCCCGCTATGTATGACTGGAAAGAGAATATTCTTTTTAAACGGAAGTACCTGAGACAGGCGCATGATTTTTATGAAAAGCATGGCGGTGGCGCTATTGTTATTGCCAGGTTTATACCTATCGTAAGAACTTTTGCACCCATTGTAGCAGGCATTGTGCTGATGGATAAAAAAAAATTCAGTCTATTTAATATTATCGGCTGTGTGGCGTGGGTATTTAGCATGTTATTCGGAGGGCATTTTCTTCAAAAATGGATATTAGCTGAATTTGGATTCGACTTGAAAAACCATTTAGAAATAATTGTATTAGGCATCGTGCTGGTTACTACGGCGCCTGTTATTATGAAACTGCTGTTTAATAAAGACAAGTCCCATTCTCATAAGGACCCGGCATGAGTATAACTCAAAAACAATACGGTGTTTTTTCATTACCAGTGATTGTGGGTGCTTTAGGTTTTTTTGTTGATGTCTATGACCTGCTTCTTTTTGCCATCATCCGTAAACCCAGTCTCGAGTCGCTTCATTTATCTCCCGAAGAAGTTTTATCTAAAGGTGAACTGATCATCAGCGTGCAGATGATCGGCCTGCTGGTAGGTGGAATTATCTGGGGCATTATGGGTGATAAAAAAGGAAGACTGAGTGTTTTGTTCGGATCTATTATTTTATATTCCCTCGCCAATATTGCTAATGGTATGGTGCAGACTGTTCCACAATACGTGCTTATGCGTTTTCTCGCGGGTATTGGATTAGCTGGTGAATTGGGCGCAAGTATTACATTGGTAAGTGAGATGTTACCGAAAGAGAAAAGAGGACTTGGTGCTACGGTGATTACCTGTGTAGGTGTTTGTGGATCGATTGCAGCATTTTTTGTATACCAATTTTTTAAAGATTGGCGATTGTGTTTTTATATCGGTGGTGTTATGGGTATTCTTTTATTGTTCCTCCGTGCCAATATTATGGAAAGTGGCATGTTTGGAAAAGTAAAAAAGCTGTGTGTACAGCGCGGTAGTTTTTTAATGCTGTTTTCCAAAAAGGAAAGAGCACTGCGCTATCTGAAAGGTGTTTTAATAGGCCTTCCTGTCTGGTATGCCATTGGTATACTGGTTACCTTCTCCGATAAGTTTGGAAAGGAATTTGGGATCAGTGGTATTGATCCCGGTAAAGCGATTATGTACCAATATATTGGCATTGGCTTAGGTGATTTGAGTGCAGGACTTCTCAGCAATTTTTTAAAAAGCAGAAAAAAAGCATTAACTATTTTCTTTTCTATTCTTTCTGTATGTATTGTTTTGTTCTTTATGCAAAGTGGGGGAAGGGGCAATACCCAAAGCATGTATTTTATTTGCAGTTGCCTGGGTTTTGGGGCAGGCTTTTCTGTATTGTATATAACGATGTCGGCGGAACAGTTTGGTACAAACCTGCGGGCATCTACTGCCATATCTATTCCCAATGTGGTAAGAGGCATATTGCCATTGATTATTTTATTGCATAGAGGTTTACGGAATCTGACGGGTAGTTATATAACAGGGGCATGGATGACAGGAATCATCATTATGATACTTGCCGTAATGGCAGTATATCATACAAAAGAAAGTTTTGGGAAGGATATGGATTTTCTGGAGACGTGAGTAGTGAGCTAAAGTTTTTTACTCACTATTCACAAAAAAATAAATATGACAAAAAAAACATTCGGCATTCTCTCCCTACCGGTTATTGTAGCCGCCCTGGGATATTTTGTAGATATCTATGACCTGTTATTATTTACCATTGTTCGCGAACCCAGCCTGCAGGGCCTTGGCGTATTACTCACGGATAAAATACAGGTATTGGCTGCCAGTACAAAAATTATCAACTGGCAAATGGTGGGGTTGCTGATAGGCGGTATTCTCTGGGGAACCATTGGTGATAAGAAGGGGAGGCTGAGTGTGTTGTTTGGATCCATCGCTTTATATTCGATCGCTAATTTTATTACAGGGTATGTAGAGACGGTTGACCAGTATGCATGGGCAAGATTTGTTGCCGGTGTGGGTCTTGCGGGAGAACTAGGTGCCGGCATTACACTGGTAAGTGAATTACTACCTAAAGAAAAAAGAGGAATCGGTACCTCACTGGTGGCAGGAATCGGATTGTTTGGTGCCGTGTTCGCGTATTTTATTTACAAGTTTACCAACGATTGGCGGCTTTGTTATAAAATTGGTGGCTGCTTAGGAATTTTTTTATTGATTTTAAGGATATCGGTTGCAGAGAGTGGCATGTTTAAAGAAGTGAAAGAACTGAATGTGCAGCGGGGAAATTTCTTTATGTTTTTTACCAATGCAAAACGTTTCCGTAAGTATGCTGTGGCTATACTTATTGGGTTACCTACCTGGTATGTGATTGGAATATTGGTAAATCTAAGTAACCGTTTCGCCAAAGAATTATATGGAGATAATCATATAGAGGGTGGTCGTGCCATAATGTATGCGTATATAGGTATTGCGGTTGGGGATATACTTATCGGGTTAGTTAGCCAGTATTTTAAGAGCCGTAAAAAAGCATTGTTGTGTTTTTATCTGTTATGTATAGGTTCCCTGATTTTATTTTTTAGTGGATTTAATCATTCGGATGACCGGATGTATATGATTTGTGGTATGCTTGGATTCAGTACAGGTTTCTGGGCCATTTTTATTACTATGGGCGCCGAACAGTTTGGGACAAATCTCCGGGCAACGGCGGCTACTACCATACCTAATATGGTGCGGGGTGCACTGCCATTAATTAACCTGATGTTTCTTAACCTTTTTCAGAAAAGCTGGGGATGGGATTTAATTAAAAGCGGAATTGTAACAGGCTTAGTGGTAATGGTGATTACGTTGATTGCGTTTTATTTTACAGAAGAAACTTTTCACAAAGACCTAAACTATATTGAAACCCCCTGAAGAGGCAACTGACATTGTAGTTGAAGAAATTATTTGATACATGCAAGATGCGTATACTTGACAAAAATAGTAGCTCTCCCTTTAATGGATCCACGGGTGAAATGCAAGGGCATAAATTTTTAATCATCCGCTTTTCCTCTATTGGGGATATTGTGCTTACCTCACCGGTGATTCGTTGTCTTAAACAGCAGGTGCCGGGAGCGATTGTTCATTTTTTAACGAAGAAAGAATTCAGGGATTTGGTGGGCAGCAATCCTAATATTGATAAAGTAGTGTTACTCGATAACAGCTGGGACCTGATGATGCACCAGTTACAGGATGAAAAATATGATTATATTATTGACTTGCATCACAACCTCAGAACGCTCAGGATAAAAAATGCTTTGAAGGGTGTGCCACATTTTTCATTTGATAAATTGAATAGTAGAAAATGGCTGCTTACGGCATTTAAAATAAACCGGCTACCGAAAGTTCATATTGTAGACAGGTATATGAATACCCTCAAAAGTTTTAATGTTATCAATGATGGAAAGGGTCTTGATTATTTTCTACCCGAAAAAGATACAGTCAAAGCCATTGATATACCTACTTCTCACCAGATGGGTTATATAGGGATCGTAATTGGTGCTGCACTCAACACAAAAAAACTTCCCTTGCATAAACTGGTAAAATTATGTAGCGAGCTTAGTCACCCGATTATTTTATTGGGTGGTCCGGAAGACAGGCAGGAAGCAGAAGCGATCGCATCCATAGATACTATCAAAATATATAATGCCTGCGGCAAGTTCAGCCTCAATGAAAGCGCGGATCTTGTAAGGCGCGCAAAACTTATTATTACACATGATACCGGGTTAATGCATATAGCTGCTGCTTTTAAAAAGCCCATCATTAGTATATGGGGGAATACCGTTCCTGAATTTGGCATGGGGCCTTATTATGGAACGGAGCAGATTACTAACGAAATTGCAGAGATTAAAAATCTTTCCTGCAGACCATGCAGTAAGATCGGGCATAATAAGTGTCCACGTGGTCATTTCAAGTGTATGGAGTTGCAGGATATGGAAAAAATTATTACTGTAGCTCAGTCATATTTAATATAGTTACTCAGGCCTATCCCAGAGGTTTGTTTTTTAAAATTACTCACTTTTCCCTTAATTTTATAGTATGATTACTGCGGTTAACGATAAACAATCTTTACTCACAATCCTTAAAGAGAACGGTTTGCAGATTCGTACTTTAGGTATTTCGAAAATCGGTGTCTTTGGCTCTTTTGCACGTAACTCAGATATTCATAAGGATAGTGATATTGATTTCCTGGTTGATTTTAAAAGAGGGCAAAAGACTTTCCATAACCTGGTTGAATTAGGGAATTTTCTGGAAAATTTGTTAGGTCGAAAGGTAGAACTGGTTACCCGCAAATCATTAAAACCGACAATGGGCTCAGCTATTTTAAAAACAGTAGAAAATGTTTCAATCTGATGAAAAGCGGTTGAGTGACATTCTCAGGCAGGTGAATAATATTTTCACCTTTATGAAAGGGAAGACCAAGAAAAACTTGGAAGAAGATTTGTTACTCGAATATGGAATAAACAGAGCACTTGGTATTATAGGGGAAGCTGCTGGAAAATTATCCAAAGAATTTAAAGACGCTCATCCGGATATTTCCTGGGGTGATATGATAGGATTACGAAATCGTATTATTCATGATTATGATGGACTGGATTTTGACATATTATACAATATTATCAAAAAGATGCTCCCCGATTTAAGGAATAAATTAAAAAGTATCCCTGGAGTGAATGTCCCCACTAAAAATGTATTGGTAAAGAAAAAGCGATCCCCCAGCTAGAAACTATCAAAATATAAGGCCACTGCGGTAGATCCAGCCTCAATGAAAGTGCTGATCTTGTAAGGCGATCAAAACTTATTATAACACACGATACAGGATTAATGCATATAGCTGCTGCTTTTAAAAAGCCCATCATCAGTATATGGGGAAATACAAGTTCCTGAATTTGGGATGGGGCCTTATTATGGAATGGAACAGATTACTAACGAAATTGCAGAGATTAAAAATCTTTCCTGCCGACCTTGCAGTAAGATTGGGTATCATAAATGTCCACGCGGTCATTTTAAGTGTATGGAGTTACAGGATATGGAATCGATCAAAGATCTTGCACTGAAACTAAAATAAAAAAACCCGGTCATACCGGGTTTTTTTATTAGCTCTTCTTAATCATCTTTTCCTCTTTCTTATCCATCTTATCCATTTTTTTTACCATTTTATTTCCTTTCTTGATAGCTTTATCATCTTTACCATCAGCCCATTTCTTAACCATTTTGTCTGACTTTTTTACCATTTTATCTTCTTTCTTAATCATCTTGCTTCCCTTCTTTTCTGCCTTTGTTTCTGTCTGGGCAAATACTGTTACAGCAAAAAATGCAGATAATACTGCCAATGCCAAAATCTTTTTCATACTCATTTATTTTGTTTAGACAATAGTAATAGAAAAAATCGGTGCACTCAAAATTAATTAGCCATAATAAGCTTTACATCTATATATGCAGATTATTTCGAAATATTGTAGAAATATTTACGCATGAAAGTTGTTTCAACATCCCATTGGTCCATCTACGGGTTTTTATAAAAAAGTGCTTGCTGAGTCGGAAAAAATTACTAGTATATCCGTCTTATCCTTTGATCCGCTTTGCTTCACTTTCCAAACCGGTTTTACGCTCTCTTGCTGCTTTTACCTGGCTACTTCCAAAGCGATAGGTAAAGCTTACTCGAACCGTCTGACTTTCCCAGCTTCCTTTACCTTTAATATACAGTCCGCCAAAATCACTGGTAGCGGTCCATGGGCTTGTATGAAAAATATCGGTCGCACTTATTTTTACAGATGCTTTTTTCTGCATGATCAATTTCTGAAAACCCACATCCACACCGCCCTGTGATTTTGTGCGCCAGGTAGCGCCCCATACAGACGGTCCACTAAACCATCCATTTAATTCGGCAGTATAGTCTTTGCCTAATGTAAATGTGTGCTGCATATACGCACCAAATATCGGCACTTCTACATGTACAGCATTGGTGCCGATCTGTCCTTTAAATATCTGGTAATTGTACCACAGATTCGCATAACCGTTCCACCATTTTGCAATGGGTAAAGGCGATCCAATACTGAAACTGATGATCTGCTGTGTTGCCAGATTTTTTTGCTGAACAAAAGTTGCATTGTTAGATGTATCGGTTGTTTGTGTTGCATAATCTTTTACATAACTATATCCGATAGTGGTATTTAGCATGTATTTGAAAGTATGCGTTAACTCAATATTATCAGTGTATTGGGGTCGTAAGAATGCATTTCCTTTTTCATAGGTCAACTCATCAAGTTTGTTTTCAAAAGGATTCAGATCCTGGTAAGTAGGCCTGTCAATGCGACGGCTATAGGTTAAGTTGAACGTATTTTTCTGGTTAGCCGTCCAGGTAATAGCGGCACTTGGAAACAGGTTGAAGTAATTTCTTTTTACCGTATTATCTGCCTGCATAATTCCATCAGCCCTCGTCAATACGCCATTACTGTTTGTCTGTTCAGCACGTAATCCGGTTTGTATACTCCATTTAGGATTAAACTGTCTTTGATAATTAAGGTACGCAGCATTTACATTTTCCGTATACATAAAGCTGTTACTGCGCCCCAGCTGTTTTACCGGAACGCCATTTATATCATTAAAGAATTCAAAAGTATTACTGGTTTTAACATAAGAAAATTTAGCCCCATACCCCAGTTTGCCTTTCCATTTAGGCAGTTCTACATCTACTTTTGATGTATAGATATCAATATCAATAGGCGTATTGTTACGATTAATTACCTGGTATAATGGCAATCCGTTTTTATCCAGGTAATAATTTGGTTGATAGCTGTTTCCTTTACCTCTAAATATACCGTAGTCAGCATCGAAGTTAATTTCCTTGCCACTCGTATCTGTGTAGCGGTAGTTCAGATTCGAATTCATATTAGTGCGGTGACCAGGAACTGTATTGAATGCCTGCAAGGTTTTAATGTATTGATTGGTAGGATTATAATACACATTAGTATTGCTGATGCTTGACCATTCATTATTGGTAAAATTAGTGGTAACCAGTACGCCAATGGTATTTTTTGAATTGATAAAATAATCTGCGCCCGCTTTTACATTCAGGCTTTTATCATTGCTGCGGTTGGTACTGTGCTGGTCATATAGGGAGTCTTTTTGTATCCTGTATAGGTTTAGTTCATTTTCATTGATACCTATGTTGCCACCAAGGTTACTGAAGAGATTTACTTTCTTATCACGATAGTTAAGGTTTACCGATCCGTTTCCTTTGGGTGTTACACCCTGCACAAAACCTGCTGTCACACTTCCGTTTGTTCCGAACTTTTTATTTTTCTTTAAACGAATATTAATAATGCCTGCATTTCCGCTAGCATCATATTTGGCACTTGGGTTGCTGATCATTTCGATGGCTTCCACATCATTGCTGTTAATGCTTTTGAGATAAGCGGCCAGATCTTTTGTATCCAGTTGTGTCATCTTTCCGTCAACATAAATCTTTACGCCGGTTTTACCCTTCATAGAAATATTATCATTGTTGTCTACCTGGATACCCGGACTTTTCTGTAACAGTTCCAGTGCATTACTCCCGGTTGCATTGATACTGCTCTCTACATTAAAGATGGTTTTGTCGGCTTTTATTTCTATCAAAGGTTTACGTGTCACTACCGTTACATCCTGCAATTTTCTAACAGCTACCTGTAAGGTTGCAGTCTCTGCCATGTAAGGCAGGCCTTGCTGCAGATCAAAAGCATCTGAGAATTTTTTATCAAACCCGATACTTGTATAGCTAAGCAGGAACTTTCCGCTTTTGGCAGAAGAAATTTCAAATTGCCCGTTTGCATCTGTTATAGCTGCTTTTACGAGGCTACTGTCTTTGGCCTGTAAGAGTGAAACAGAAGCAGCTGCTAATCCTTTTCCGGTATTATCTTTTACATTACCTGTTACCGTTACCCTGGTTTGTGCAAAGCTTTGTGATGTTATTGCCAGTACCCCTACTATTATTACTAAGAAAAGTCTCATTGCTGTTATTTTTTGTTTCTATGTGACGCAAAGAACTTTTAATTGTTACAATCTTTCTTATTAAATAGGTACAGGAAGGGAAATTTGAAGTATGAGCGGTAGAAAAAAAGTATAAAAAACCCCGGCGAATCGTTTTCTGCCGGGGTCTGGTCTGGTGTTTGTTTCAGCAAGCACCTATTAATGTTGTTACGGTTATAATGTTTTTAAAACATCATTCATATTTCTTACTGCCTCTGCACTTTTGTTGAACAGGGCCTGTTCATCAGCATTCAATTTGAAATCCAGAATTTTTTCCCAGCCCTTTCTGCCGATGGTAACCGGAACCCCTAAACAAATATCTTTTTGACCGTATTCACCATCCAGACTTACGCAGCAGGTAAATAATTTTTTCTCATCACGTACAATACTCTCAACCAGTGCAGCACCGGCAGCGCCGGGTGCATACCAGGCAGAGGTGCCAATGAGCTTGGTTAGTGTTGCACCACCTACCATGGTGTCTGCTACAATCTGTTTTTGTTGTTCATCACTCAGGAAATTTGTTACGGGTGCGCTGTTCCATGTAGCCAAACGTATTAGGGGTATCATGGTGGTATCTCCGTGTCCGCCAACCACCACTGCATTCAGGTCAGCAGAACTGCAGCCAAGATGTTGACTCAGTTGGTATTTAAAGCGGGCACTGTCAAGTGTTCCACCCATTCCGATAATCCGATTCTTTGGTAAACCGGTTGACTGAAGCGTGAGGTACGTCATCGTATCCATCGGGTTACTGATAACGATAATGATAGTATCCGGTGAATATTTGAGAATATTTTCAGTAACACCTTTTACAATTCCTGCATTGGTGCCTATCAGTTCTTCACGGGTCATGCCAGGTTTACGCGGAAGGCCTGAAGTAATAACCACCACATCTGATTTAGCGGTTTTCGCATAATCATTGGTACTGCCGGTAATGCGGGTATCAAAGCCCAGTAAGGCAGCCGTCTGCATTATATCCTGCGCTTTACCTTCTGCCAAACCTTCTTTAATATCCAATATTACCAATTCATCTGCCAGTTGGGCACGGGCAATATTATCGGCACAGGTAGCGCCTACGGCACCGGCACCTACTACGGTTACTTTCATAAAAATGACTATTTAGGAATGAAGAATTTTTGTCGCAGCAAAGGTAGGCTTTGCATTCATCGGAAATGCGGCAAAAATCATTATTTCTTGTAGATAAGGTTAATCAGTTCGTAAGCCTCCATGGCAATTTTATGGGGCGGATCGAATACCTGCATTAAAATGCCCTTACTGTTATATACCGCTACAAAAGGGGTGGCTTCTACACGATAAAAAGAAGGGATAAAATATTTAGGATCACGGCCTATCCGTACATTACGAAAAACATTTAACCCGTATTTAATGTAAAATTCTTTGATCTCTTCTATACTATTATACGATACAAAAACAAAGAAAACATTTTTGAGGCTGTCCATTTTTTTTACCAGGTCCTGTGCGGTAATCTGGCAATGACCACAGGTGGGTGAAAAATAAATGATGGCCGTATACTTGTATTTAGGCAATTGTTCTTTCGTAAACCAGGTACTGTCTGTCTGGAGGATTTTGAAAGAAGGAATGCGTGGATTTTTTTTATACGGAGGTACAGTATCAGGTGTTTGTGCTAATGCTGTAACACCACTAATGATTATAAAAAGAAAGATCCATACATGTTTCATAAAAAAAGTATTCACATTCATTATTTAATATGTGCTCCTGTTGCTTCCATCATCCGCATCTGTTTGGCATCCTGCAGGAATTCTGATGCAAAAATGAAATTATTCAGCAATTCATCTTTACTGAAAATGATATCCTTGTTGGTTCCCTCCCATTGTTTGCGTCCCTGATGCAGGTATACAATGTGATCCCCAATTTCCATCACGCTGTTCATATCGTGTGTTACCACGATGGTAGTAATATTAAATTCCACCGTAATCTCTTTGATCAGTTTATCAATCACCAGCGAGGTTTGCGGATCAAGTCCGGAATTGGGTTCATCACAAAATAAATATTTTGGATTTAATACAATCGATCTTGCAATACCCACTCTTTTTTTCATTCCCCCACTAATCTCGGATGGATATCTTTTGTGGGCATCTTTCAGGTTAACCCTATCCAATACCTCATTCGCCCTTTTCTTTTTTTCTGCCTGGGTCCAGTTGGTGAACATATCCAGCGGAAACAGGATATTCTGTTCCACCGTCATTGAGTCAAATAAGGCGGTACCCTGAAAAAGCATACCTATCTGCTGGCGAAGCAACTTACGCTGGTCTTCTTCCATCGTTATCATATCAGCGCTATCATAGAGAATAGATCCCTGATCAGGTTCAAACAAACCGACCATACATTTTGTCAAAACAGTTTTACCGCTTCCGCTTGTGCCGATGATGAGGTTACATTTACCTGTTTCCATTATCGCGCTGATATCATCCAGAATAACCCGGTCGCCAAATTTCTTCTCTATGTTGTGTATCTCGATCATTCAAATGCAAACTACTGTTTTGTTCTATAAGACTTCTACCTGGTTTCTTAATAAATCGTCAAAAACATCTCTTTTACCAATCAGGTGTGGTTTGCCATCAATAACCAAAACCTGTGCCGGTTTAAAGCGGGCGTTATAATTGCTGGCCATTTCAAAGCCATAAGCGCCTGCATTATAAAAAACGAGATAATCGCCTTCCCGGACTTCATTCAGTTCCCTGTCCAAGGCAAACGTATCTGTTTCACAAATATTACCTACCACGGTGTAATGCTTTTTGGCCGCTTCAGGATTACTGATATTTTCAATGTGGTGATAAGCTTCATAGAACATGGGCCTGATTAAATGATTAAAACCGCTGTTTACTCCCGCAAACGTGGTGTTGCCGCTTTGTTTTAACACATTTACCTGTGTGATGAAATAACCCGATTCGCTTACCAGGAATTTACCGGGCTCGAACCATGCCTGAAAATTTCGTTGATAGGCATGGTTAAGTTTTGCCAGCACTTCGGCCAGTTTCTCACCCAATAGTAACATATCAGTTCCTTTCTCGCCTTGTTGATAAGGTACTTTAAAGCCACCGCCCAGGTCAAGAAAAGAAACTTCCGGAAAATGGGGTACCAGTTCAAAGAAGATGTTTGCCACCTGCATAAAAACGGATACATCTTTTATTTCGCTGCCGGTATGCACATGTAATCCGCTGATAAAAAGATCATGTTGTTTTACCAAGGCAAGTATTTTATCCAGTTGTTCTATGGGAATACCAAACTTGCTTTTTTCATGACCGGTAGAAATCTTAAGGTGCCCCCCAGCCATGATATTTGGACGTAAACGTATTCCGACGGGATAGCTGTGACCATATTTTTTTCCAAATTTTTCAAGATTGGATAAGCTGTCAATATTCACATTTACGCCCAGACTTACCGCTTCTTCAATTTCGCTGAAAGCAATGCCATTGCTGGTGTAGAGAATATTTGGCGCCTCGAATCCCGCCCTGATGGCTAAATGCACTTCATTTACAGAACTGCAATCAATATTACAGCCTAATGACCTGATATGTTTAAGGATATTGATATTGGTGAGCGCTTTGCCGGCATAAAAAATACGGGTATTGCTTTGCTGAAAAGCTTGTTTAAGTTTTTCGTATTGTTCCGTTATTTTTCCGGCATGGTAAACATAAAGAGGTGTACCGTACGCAGTGGCGATATTGCTTAACTGTTCGTTGGATAAAGATTGTGACATGATGCGAAGATATAGGCTGATCGGGGAATATTGAAATTGGCCAATTTCTTTGAGAGTAAAGAATAACAGCATTGCCATGCTTCTTACGTACGGTGATGATTCCGGTCATGTAGAGAACATCAAAAGTGGATCGCAACAATGGCTATGAAATGCAAGGGATAATTGTAAAAAGAATCGTTTTATTGGTCAGTATCTGGCGCAGTTTTTTCTGCTAATCCATCTTCATCAGTATTGATGATAAGTTCTCCATCTTCATTGACAGTAATATCAGACACGTCGCCTTTTTCTGTCACAGCTTCTTCTACTGCATTGGCCACGTTCTGGTCAGTAAAATCTTCAGGATTAATGATGGTTCCTTCTATAAGCTGTTCTGCCAGTACTTCCCTAATCTTTGGTAAATCAGCTGCTGAATTGATCCCAAAATAATCCATAAAATTTCTTGAAGTGGCATATATCAAAGGCTTGCCGGGCATATTTTCGTTGCGCCCGCTGATGAGTACGAGTTCTTTTTCAAGCAATTTCTGGATACTGTAATCACTGTTTACCCCACGGATGGCTTCTATCTCTCCCTTGGTAATGGGTTGTTTATAGGCAATGATAGCAAGGGTTTCCAATGCTGCATTGGAAAGGCGTTTCAGAAATTTATCGCCATTAAGTTGTGCTATAGTTTTATAATATTCTTTTTTGGTAAGAAACTGCCAGCCACCCCCGCTTTCCCTTACTTCAAAAGGATAGAATTCTGAATCATATTTTTCACGGATGCCTTGCAGAGCACTTTCAATTTGATCGGGCATGATCCTTTCCTCCAAAAAACCAAAGCTGTTGTTGATGAGTTCAACAATATCCAGCGAAGTCAAAGGTTTGTCGCTGGCAAAAATTAGCACTTCAATATGGGGTATGATTTCGCTGAGTTCCATGAGCAAACAATTAATAATTAGTAATTAAAAATTAATAATAGAGGAATCAATAAGCAGTATCTAATTACTAATTATTAATTAACCTTGCAACGCTGCGGCACCGCTCACAATTTCTGTTAATTCGGTAGTAATGGCAGCCTGTCTTGCACGGTTGTAACTGATTTTTAAATTTTTCAACAGTTCATTGGCATTATCGCTGGCTTTATCCATGGCAGTCATACGGGCACCATGCTCGCTTGCATTGCCATCCAGTACTGCTTTATATAGCTGGGTATTCAGGATTTTCGGCATCAGTTCAGCAATAAGCTCTTCCTTGGCCGGCTCAAATATAAAATCAGACTTTTTGGCCCCTGCTTTTTTAGGTACTTTGGGAATAGGAAGGAACTGCTCGGCAACAAACCGTTGGGTGGCTGCATTCTTAAATTCACTATACACAATTTCAACTGCATCAAAATCCTTGTTTTCAAAAGCCTTCATAGCCGCCTGCGCCGCCGACTGAACGTTTTCGAATGTGAGGTTCAGGTAAATATCTTTAAAAGCTGCATCAGTGGCATAGCCGGCTTTGGTAAGTCCTTCCCATCCTTTTTTACCTATGTTCCAGATAGTTACTTTGCCTTTTGTAAACTGGGTGCTGTATTTTTCGGCAATGGTGCTTTTGGCTAATTTAATGATATTGGCATTATAACCACCACATAGCCCTCTGTCGCTTGTAATTACAATAAGCAATACTTTTTCAATATGTCTTTCTTCTGCCAGTTTCAGGCTCATGCCTCCTTCAATACTGCTTACAATATTGCTGAGCATTTCCTGTAATTTCTGAGCATAGGGCCTCATCTGGATGATGGCATCCTGTGCACGACGCAATTTGGCTGCACTCACCATCTTCATCGCTTTGGTGATCTGCTGGGTACTTTGTACACTCTTTATCCGGTTACGTACTTCTTTTAACTGTCCTGCCATTTTTATAAAATTTCAGATATTTCAGGATACGGGTTAGCCTTATGACTTATCCTCTATCCTTTCTTTTAAGGCTGCAAAAGTAGCAGAATCAGGGTGAAATACCATCCTTTAATGCTAAAAATACAAGGAATATGGAAACATTATTGCCCGGCCCTGCGAATAGGCAAACCCGGCTTTTTAAAACAATTCACTGCTGAGAAGGTGAGTAATATGAGGTTATGCCGCAATACCTTCTCGTAAACTCCCCGGTTTCCTTTCTCTGCGGTTAATTTTTTGTCTCAATCATTATTGAAATGATGCATGCTTTTAACCCGTTAACTAATTGATAAAGATTGCCTGGACCGGAATTGCCCTTTTCCCTCCGTTCAAATTCTTTACCTTTGGCGGCTCTTTATAAGTGTCAAATTGGCTCAAATTTTTTTTCGCATCCTTTTTGACTAAGTAAAAATTCATAATACAACAGGATAAATTATATGTTGAAGATTATTTCCAGGTTATTCGGGGGCAATAAAAGTGAAAAGGATGTGCAGCAGTTAATGCCCATCGTTCAAAAAACCATCCAGTTCTTCGAACAATACCAGCAATTGAGCAACGATGCATTGCGCAGTAAGACAGATGAGTTCCGCCAGCGGATCAAGGATCACCTGGCCGGTATTGATGCGGAGATCGAAAGCAGAAAACAGGCAGCTGAAGCCCTTTCTTCTTCGGATATTCATGGCCGTGATGCCATTTACCAGGAAGTAGATAAACTGAAAAAGGACCGGGATAAAAAAATAGAAGAGGCTTTGAGCGATATACAGCCCGAAGCTTTTGCCGTAGTAAAAGAAACGGCCCGCCGTTTTAAAGAGCATACAGAAATTATTGCAACGGCAACAGCACTTGACAGGGAGCTGAGTGTAAAAAAAGAGTATATCAGTATAGCAGGTGATAAAGTAATCTTTCAGAATTCATGGATTGCCGGTGGCGGGAAAGTTACCTGGAACATGGTTCATTACGATGTTCAGTTAATTGGCGGAAGCGTTCTGCACCAGGGTAAGATTTCTGAAATGGCAACGGGTGAGGGTAAGACACTGGTATCAACCCTGCCTGCTTATTTAAATGCATTGGCCGGTGAAGGGGTGCATATAGTAACCGTGAATGATTACCTCGCACGACGCGATAGCGAGTGGAACGGAACCATTTTTGAATGGCTGGGTCTTACAGTGGATTGTATTGATAAGCATGAACCCAACAGTGAAGCCCGCCGCAATGCCTATATGGCTGATATCACTTATGGAACCAATAACGAATTTGGATTTGATTACCTGAGAGATAATATGGTGCATACACCGGAAGAAATGGTGCAGCGCAAACATCATTTTGCGATGGTGGATGAAGTGGATTCTGTATTAATTGATGATGCAAGAACGCCATTGATCATTTCAGGTCCCATCGGTCATGTAACCGGTGAGCAGCAGTTTTTTGAACTGAAGCCCAGAATTGAAAAATTAGTAGATGCTCAGAAGCGGGCTACCAATCAATTCTTAAATGAAGCGAAGAAAAAAATTGGGGAAGGCAATGATGATCCGAAAGATGGCGGCCTCGCTTTGTTTCGTGCACATCGCGGATTACCGAAAAATAATGCGCTCATCAAGTTTTTGAGTGAACCGGGGATGCGTGTAAAGTTGCAGAAATCTGAAAATTACTATCTCGCAGATCAGTCAAGAGAAATGCCGAAGGCGGATGAAGAGTTGTATTTCTATATTGATGAAAAAAATAATTCTGTTGAACTCACCGATAAAGGTATTCAGCTCATCACCCGTGCGGGCGAAGACCCCCATTTCTTTATCTTACCTGATATCAGTATGTCATTGGCGGCAACGGATACAGATGTTTCTTTAACAGCGGAAGAAAAGCTGCATAGAAAAGAGTCCATCATCAATGATTATTCCGTAAAGGCCGATCGTATTCATACCGTACAGCAATTATTAAAAGCCTATACTTTATTTGATAAAGATGTGGAGTACGTGGTGATGGATGGCGGTGTAAAAATTGTGGATGAGCAGACAGGCCGTATACTTGATGGGCGCCGTTATTCAGATGGGCTGCACCAGGCCATCGAAGCCAAAGAAAATGTGAAGATAGAAGCTGCCACGCAAACCTATGCAACGGTAACGCTGCAAAACTATTTCCGGATGTACCATAAATTGGCGGGTATGACGGGTACTGCCGAAACAGAAGCCGGAGAGTTCTGGGATATTTATAAATTAGATGTAGTGGCCATTCCCACCAATGTTCAGGCCATTCGGAAAGACGATCAGGATCTGGTATTCAAAACCAAGCGTGAAAAATTTGGTGCAGTAATTGATGAAATTGTAAAACTAACACAGGCCGGCAGACCGGTACTGGTAGGTACCACATCCGTAGAAGTGAGTGAATTGCTTAGCCGTATGCTTCGTCAGAAACAGATACCCCATAATGTATTGAATGCAAAACAGCATGCACGTGAAGCCCAGATTGTTGCTGAAGCAGGTTTAGCCGGAGCCGTAACGATCGCTACCAATATGGCGGGTAGGGGTACGGATATCAAACTCGGGCCCGGTGTAAAGGAAGCAGGGGGACTGGCTATTCTGGGAACGGAGCGGCATGAATCGCGTCGTGTGGACAGGCAGTTGAGAGGACGCGCAGGCCGGCAGGGTGATCCCGGATCTTCTTTATTTTTTGTATCACTGGAAGACGACCTGATGCGTATGTTTGGTAGTGAGCGAATTGCAAAAGTGATGGACTTTGCCGGTTACAAAGAAGGGGAAGTGATACAGCATAGCATGATTACCAAATCCATTGAAAGGGCGCAGAAAAAAGTAGAGGAAAATAATTTTGGCATCCGTAAACGTTTGCTCGAGTATGATGATGTGATGAACAAACAGCGTACAGTTATTTACAGTAAAAGAAACCATGCATTGTTTGGCGAGCGCCTGGCACTCGATCTCGATAATGCTTTGTATTCAGTAGCGGAAGAATTAATAAATGGGTTTAAAGAACAGAATGATCATGAGGGTTTCCGTCTGGCTTCGATTGTTAATTTTGGAATGGACCCTTCCATTACTGCAGAAGAGTTAAGTAAATCACCGGCACATGAGCTGGCAGAGAAATTATATATTGAAGCGTCAACAAATTATGAACGCAGGAAACAGGAACTGATGGGCCAGTCCATTCCTGTATTTAAAAATATTAAAAAAGACCAGGGCTCCCATATTGAAAATGTGATCGTTCCTTTTTCTGATGGCAGAAGAAATATGCAGGCATTGGCCAATATGAATAAAACCCTTGACACCAAAGGCGAAGAACTGGTTAACTCCCTGGAACGAACCGTAACGCTTGGTTTTATTGATGATGCGTGGAAAGAACATCTGCGTGCGATGGATGATCTGAAACAAAGTGTGCAGACAGCTACCTACGAACAGAAGGACCCACTGGTGATTTATAAAATGGAAGCATTTGAACTTTTCAAAAAAATGGATGGTGAAGTAAACCGCGATATTGTTCAGTTTCTTTGTCATGCAAGCATTCCCTTAAATGATGGCGATGAATTAAAAGAGGGCCGCCAGAAAAAAACAGACATGAGCCGCATGAGCGCCAATAAGGATGATATGGATTCGGCACCAACTGAAAATGATTATTATGATCCAACCCCTGTAAAACAGCAACCCATTCAGGTGGGGCCGAAGATTGGAAGGAATGATCCTTGTCCTTGCGGGAGTGGGAAGAAGTATAAGGCATGCCATGGAAGAGAAGCTTAAAAGTCTGGAGTCAGGAGATTGGAGTATTAGGTATAAATACGGGTATGATTTCTTAGATGAGTTTGTATTTTGATGCAAACTCATTTTTTATGTCAAGCAGCATAATAGCAGAAAAAACATACAAATTTTCAATTCGGATTGTAAAAATTCATTTACATCTTTGTAAGAAAGAAAAAAGCATTTATTGCCTGAGCAGGCAGCTATTAAGATCAGGAACTTCGATTGGTGCCAATGTTGAGGAAGCTTTGGGTGGCCATACAGAAAAGGATTTTGCCGCGAAAATGAGTATAGCTTACAAAGAAGCCAGGGAAACAAAATATTGGATTCGATTATTAAAAGACTGTGAGTTTATCGAAACAAAACTATCTAATTCTTTTCTTTTAGACATAGAAGAAATAATCAAAATAACGGGTTCTATTATCAAGACTATGAAAAATAAAAAAACGAAATAACTCCAGACTCCAGACTCCAGACTTCTAACTCCTAACTAATTATGAACCTATCAAAATTTATAGATCATACTATTCTAAAACCTACTACATTAATCAGTGATATTGAAAAACTCTGTGCTGAAGCAATACAATACCAATTCGCCGCCGTATGTGTTCCTCCGAATTTCGTGAAGCAGGCGAAAACTTTATTAGAAGACAGCACTATAAAAGTGGCCACCGTTATCGGTTTTCCTTTTGGCTATTCTGCAGTGGAAGCCAAGATCGCTGAAATTGTTCTTGCCATGGTAGATGGTGCAGATGAACTGGATGTGGTGATTAATATTTCTGCTATAAAAAATAATGACTGGTTATACCTGGCTAATGAAATAAATTATATCATGCCCATTATCCGTAGTAAGGATAAAGTAGTAAAGATTATTATTGAAAGTGGAATCCTTACTGACGAAGAGATTATTAAATGCTGCGAGATATACGGATTGGCCGGCATTGATTATCTGAAAACTTCAACCGGCTATGCCGAGAAGGGCGCCACTATCGGGGCTGTAAAATTGTTTCGCCTCCATTTACCTCAACAGGTTCAGATTAAAGCTTCTGGTGGCATCCGTGATTATGCATTTGCCAAACAACTGGTAGATGCGGGTGCTACACGGTTGGGTTGCAGCGCCAGTGTGGCTATTGTGCAGGGGGCGCCGGCGAACGAGGCGGATTATTAAGGATGTTTATGTGGGTCAATTGGGATTTTTTTCACTTATTTACCATGATGGGCAATCCCGTTAGTATCTTACCTTTGTTTCTATTAAAATGAATTGTATGAAAGGCTTTGTGAAAATGAATTTACTGGTACTGCTTGCTGGCACTGCATCCATTGCGGCAGCCAATGATTCTATTGTTGTAAAAAAAGATCCCCGGCTGGATGTGTTGACAGCCAAACAGGCGCAGATCAATAAACGCTCTGCCATGCTTACCAGTGGCGGACAATATAAAGGGTTTCGCCTGCAAGTGCTAAGTACAGCCAACAGAATCGAGGCTTTTAATATGAAGAGTATGTTGTTATCCAATTTTCCCGATCAGAAAACATATGTGATGTTTCAATCCCCCAGTTTTAAAGTGCGGATAGGAAATTTTCTGAAAAGAGAAGAGGCTGATAGTTTCAGGGAGCAGCTTGCCGTTCTATTTCCAAAAGGTGCCTATGTTGTAGAAGATGCCATCGAATATGTTCCTGTAGAAGAGGAAGATAGTATACATCAATAGCAGATATGTTAGAACAAAAGATAAAAGATCTGGCAAAAGAATATGCTGATGAGTTCATTGAAGTTCGCCATCACCTGCATGCACATCCCGAATTAAGTTACCAGGAATTTGAGACCAGTAAATTTGTTCAGTCACAACTGGCTGCTTTTGGTATTCCGTTTACAGTAATTGCAACAACGGGTGTATTGGGTATTATTAAAGGAAAGAATCCTGACAGCAGGGTTATTGCTTTACGGGCAGATATGGATGCATTACCCATTGAAGAAGAAAATGATGTGGCCTACAAATCGCAGAACAAAGGCGTAATGCATGCCTGCGGTCATGATGTGCATACTACTGTTTTGTTAGGCGCTGCAAAAATCCTGCATGCGTTAAAAGAAGAATGGGAAGGAACGGTTAAGCTTTTATTTCAACCCGGTGAAGAAAGAAATCCTGGTGGTGCAAGTTATATGATCAGGGATGGCGCTTTGGAAAATCCAAAGCCACAGGGGATTTTTGGACTGCATGTACATCCCGGACTTGAATTTGGTAAACTCAGTTTCAGAAAAGGAAGGGTAATGGCCAGCGCAGATGAAATTTATATAACGATACGCAGCAAAGGTGGACATGCCGCTGCTCCGCATGTAACAGCGGATACGGTTTTAATTGCTTCGCATTTAATTGTGAGTTTGCAACAGATTATATCGCGCAATAACAATCCACTGTCTCCTTCTGTATTATCCATCTGTTCCATTCAGGGCGGACATACCACCAATGTAATACCGAGTGAAGTAAAATTAATGGGCACTTTTCGCGCGATGGATGAAACTTGGCGTAAGAAAGCACATGAGCTGATACGCAAACAGGCCGTGGGACTGGTAGAATCTATGGGTGCTGAAATTGACCTGCATATTGACATAGGTTATCCAACGGTTGATAATGATCCTGTGTTAACAGAAGCCGCCTGGCAACTGGCCAATGAATACATGGGAAATGAAAATGTTTCTGAAACAGAAATGCGGATGGGGGCAGAAGATTTCGGTTTTTATACACAGGTGATACCGGGTTGTTTTTACCGCCTTGGGGTTCGAAATAAAGAAGCGGGTATTATTCATAATGTACATACACCACAGTTTAATATTGATGAAAGAGCCATAGAAACCGGTATGGGTATGATGGCATGGTTAGGGGCGGCAGTCAGGCAAGTATAACGTAACAAAATTATATATTCAGGTTGCCATTTGAAGTCTGATAGATAGAGATTGTGATTCTCGTATCATTTAATAAATTGTATTTTCGGAGTTCGTTAAACAAAGCATACATGCAGAGAGGTTGGCTCTTAATAAGAAAGCACAACAGACATCCTGGTGCTGAAGGGTGCGACGCAACTACTGCTTTATTAATAGCAGTAGTCGGAACCAAAAAAATAGCTAATGTCTAAACAGAGTGATCTACGGAAAGAGCAGGCACTGGAATATCACTCCAGTGGCAGGCCGGGTAAAATAGAAGTTGTTCCTACCAAAGAAGCCAAAACGCAGCGCGATCTGTCGCTGGCATACAGTCCGGGTGTGGCCGAACCCTGTAAAGAAATTGCCAATAATATTGAAGACGTTTATAAATATACTGCCAAGGGAAACCTGGTGGCAGTAATTACCAATGGCACAGCCGTATTGGGTTTGGGCGATATTGGTCCTGAAGCCAGTAAGCCCGTGATGGAGGGCAAGGGCGTGTTGTTTAAAATATTTGCCGATATAGATGTATTCGATATAGAGATCAATGAAAAGGACCCCGAAAAATTTGTACAGATTGTAAAAGCACTGGAACCAACGTTTGGGGGTATTAATCTGGAAGATATTAAAGCGCCCGAATGTTTTTATATTGAACAGGAACTGAAAAAGCAGATGCATATTCCGGTAATGCATGATGACCAACATGGAACCGCCATCATCAGCAGCGCCGCCTTGTTAAATGCATTGGAACTGCAAAAGAAAAAAATAGAAAAAGTTTGTTTCGTTATCAATGGTGCCGGAGCAGCAGCTATGGCCTGTATACAATTATATGTTGCGTTGGGTGCGAAGTATGAAAATTTTATACTGTTTGATAAAGAGGGTGTACTGCATACAGGCAGGACTGATCTTGGCGAGATACGCGTAAAATTTGCCGTTCAGAAAAGCGACTGGACGCTGGAGAAAGCCATGAAAGATGCCGATGTGTTTTTGGGATTGAGTGTGGGTAATGTAGTAACACCGGATATGGTAAAAAGCATGGCAAAGAACCCGATTGTTTTTGCCATGGCCAATCCTGATCCGGAAATCAGTTATGAAGATGCCATTGCTGTGCGGAAAGATATTATTATGGCTACCGGAAGAACCGATTATCCTAACCAGGTAAATAATGTATTGGGCTTCCCTTATATTTTTCGTGGTGCATTAGATGTACGAGCCACGCAAATTAATGAAGCGATGAAACTCGCTGCTGTACGTGCTTTGGCCGATCTCGCAAAATCACCGGTTCCGGATATTGTGAACCTGGCCTATAACCAAAATAATATGTCGTTCGGTCCGGAATATATTATTCCCAAACCCTTAGATCCAAGATTATTATCTACGGTTGCACCGGCTGTTGCTAAAGCAGCTGTTGAGAGTGGTGTGGCGCAGAAAGCCATCACTAACTGGGATATGTATGTGGTAGAACTTAATAAACGGTTAGGCCTGGACAACCAGTTGATACGTGTAATTGGCAATAAAGCCCGCAGGGATCCTAAGCGATTGGTATTTGCCGAAGCCGATAACCAGAAAATACTGAAAGCTGCGAGCATTCTGTATGATGACGGTATTGCCTATCCTATTTTATTAGGTGACCCGGATAAGATTAACCGTATAGCAGAGCAGAATAATATTGACCTGACAGATATTCCTATCATAGATCCGCGTAGTGATGAGATGGAAGAGAAACGGGAGTTTTATAGTGAGTTGTTTTTTAAGAAACGTCACCGTAGGGGAATTAATAAATATGAGAGCTTAAAAATCATGAAAGATCGAAACCATTTTGGTTGTATGATGGTGGAGACAGGTGATGCTGATGCCATGTTATCTGGCCTGACTAAAAATTATGCCGAAGCTATACGTCCTGCTTTACAGATCATCGGTACAGAAGAGGGGGTAAAGAAAATAGCCGGTATGTATTTGCTGCTCACCAAAAAAGGTCCTTTATTTCTTGCGGATACTACTGTTAATTTT
>JBBRHM010000007.1:0-48559 GCA_038222655.1 Chitinophagales bacterium
GTATAAGCGATCTGCAATTTCTTTAAACACAGGCCCGGCAATCGCAGCACCATAGTATACTGCTGCATGCGCTTTGTTTTTTATGATGACTACGCAGGTATACTGAGGGTTTTCAGCAGGAAAATAACCGGCGAATGATGATTGATATATCTTATCCGCATAGCCCCTGTTTCCATCTGCCACCAGTGCCGTGCCTGTTTTACCTGCCACACTGTATGCCGAATTTTTAAAAAGATCTTTTGCCGTGCCTGCTGTACAAACACCTTCGAGACAACTTTTCAATTGCTGTAATGTTAACGGGCTGCATACATTCTCATCCACTATTCTTGGTGAAAACTCACGTAATAAAACACCTTCTTCTTTTATCGCACTCACTAAATAAGGACGCATCATTCTTCCATTGTTGGCAACAGCATTGTATAACATGGTTGTCTGTAACGGACTTACCGATAAATTATAACCGAATGCCATCCATGGTAATGTGGTAGGCCCCCAAAATCTTCCGCCGGGTTTATAGATAACAGGACTTCTTTCACCCACCAGGTCAATACCGGTTACTGTATCCATCCGCATTTTTTTCAACCGGCGCAAAAACTGTGAAGGGTTTGCGGCATAATAAGTTTCTGCCAGCTTAGCCATAGCCACATTGGAACTGAGTTCAAAGGCATGCTTTATCGTAACCTCATTTTCTTTATGTACTTCAGAATCATATACCGTTTGACCAGCAATTTTCCACGCACCGTGCTCGAGTGTGATCATCTGGTTGAGCGAAATTTTTTTATCTTCCAGCAAAGCCATTATGGTGGCTAGTTTAAAAGTAGATCCCGGTTCGGTGGGACTGATCGCATAGTTGAAATCTTCCCAATAACTGCCATTACTTCTTTTTCCGAGGTTCGCTATGGCTTTAATCTTTCCTGTTTTTACTTCCATAACAATTGCACATCCATGTTCTGCTTCATTCTTCAGCATCATTTTCATTAATGCATTCTCTGCAACATCCTGGATAAACACATCAATGGTGCTTACAATATCTTTTCCTGTTTCAGGCTCAATTTCATAGGTATCATCTACCGGAACATGCGCACCGCCAGCAATATTTCTTACCAGTTGTTTGCCGTTACGACCTTTTAATAAGCTATCATAGGTCATTTCCAGTCCCACTTTATTCGAATCCCTTGCCAAACCGATGGTTCTGAAAGCCAGCATCTGGTAAGGGTTCAGGCGAATGGTTCTTTCATTGGCAATCATCCCGCTTTTATACCTGCCAAGTTTAAACAGGGGAAATTTTCTTAACTGATCATATTCCCTGAATGATATTTTTTTCCGTAATAAAAAATAGCCATCCTCATTTTGATAACCCTGCTGTAATAATCTTTTATACTCAGCAGCCGTTTGATCTTTAAACAGACCCGCCAGGCTTTCACTCAAAGAATCTATCTGTGTACGGAAAAGCAACCCGTTTTTTTCATGCAGCGCCGCTACCCTGAAATCAATATAAATATCAAACTGAGGTATGCTTGTACTAAGCATTTGCCCGTCTTCACTATAAATCGTTCCACGTTCAGCTTCTATTTCATCTAACTTTTGATGAAGGCTGTCACTCATACTCCGCCAATGCGCACCCTGTACCTGTTGTATATATACTGCTTTCCCAAAAATGGCCACACACGCTATTACCACCAGTATGTAGCTGAGATAAACTCTCCAGAGTATGTCGCGTTTTACATCCATAGGGTAGTGATGGGTGATTCGTAATTAGTAATTAGTAATTAGTAATTTTTTTTCGACGGGCATCTTTGATTAATTTTTATTACTACTTATTAATTTCTAAGTAACCTCTTCGGCATATCCTTACTCACTTTTAATCCCAATGGTTCCGAAGCTTTTACAATTTGTATTTCTTCACTTCGGTACATTACTTCACTTTTCAATGTTTTATACTCGTACTGTAATTCTTTCAACTCACTCGCTGTGCTGTTCATCTTTCGTATGGTTCTGTCAGACCGATGACCGTTTGCGATATACAGAACTGCCAATACAGACAGGAAAAGAAAAAAAGGAATATTCTTCACAATCCACTGGTAATTAAATAAACCTTTCAGCGGATTTTTAATTGTCTTATCGTTATTGACTTCTGGCATATTTGTTTACTGGCATTTGTTTTCCACGCAACTTTTCTTGCGTCGCACTCTTCAGCTTTTGAATGTGATGGAGCTGTAGTTAGACGTGAGACCTGAGTAAATTTTTTTCGTCTACCTCCCCCATTCACTACTCACCACTCACTACTCACCCTATATCCTCTCCGCAATCCTCAGCTTCGCACTCCTGCTTCTTTTATTTTTTTTCAACTCATCCTCTCCGGGTATAACCGGTTTTTTCGTTATCACGGTAAATATTTCTTCCTTCGTTACAGACATAAGGGGGTTGCCGGGTGTTTCGTCAAAACTGCCCTGGCGGAAGAAATTCTTCACTACCCTGTCTTCTATAGAATGAAAGGTGATGATGGCCACACGGCCATCTTTTTTCAGCACAGCAGGAACCTGCTGCAGCATATCTTTCAACGCACCCATCTCATCATTCACCTCAATTCGCAAAGCCTGGAATACCTGTGCCAGATACTTATTAGGATTTCCTTTCACCACGGGACTGATCAGCGCTTTAAACTGTTCTATAGTTGTAGACTGTAAATGCTTCCGTTCCTGAACAATATGTTTTGCCAATGTTTTTGAATTGGTTACTTCGCCATATTGTTCAAACAGTTTGTGCAACTGCTGCTCACTATAATTCTTTATGATATCCGCAGCTGTAGCACCCTGCCGCCTATCCATACGCATATCAAGCGGACCGGAAAAGCGGATAGAAAAACCACGGTCACCTTCATCAAACTGGTGGCTGCTTACGCCCAGATCAGCCAATATCCCATCCACTTTTTCAATCTTGTGCAAACGAAGCATACGTTGCAGGTGACGGAAATTCTGCGGCACAAAAAACACACGCTTGTCATCTGGCATATTTTTCTGCGCATCAGCATCCTGGTCAAATGCGATCAGTTTGCCTTTTGCACCCAACTGTTCCAGTATCCCTTTGCTATGTCCGCCACCACCAAATGTGCAATCCACATACACACCATCTGGTTGAATGGCTAAACCAGCTAAGGTTTCATGGTAGAGGACGGGAACGTGATAGTCCATTAATCTGAAAATTTGAAAATTTGAAAATTTGAAAATGAAATTGGCAGGGTATTGAAAACCGTCATTGCGTATTGACCCATTTTCAAATTTTCAAATTGCCTCATTTTCAAATTTTTTATTCCTTCTTTTCTGTCATCACTTCCTGCGCCAGGCTGCTAAAAGCCTCGGGTGAGAAATCCTCAAAGAGCTGTTTGTACTTACTGGCATCCCAGATTTCGAATCGGTCCAATGCTGCGGCCAGAACTATGTCTTTGCCTAAGCCTGCAAATTCTTTCAGAGTGTGAGGTAACAGCATACGGTTGGCAGAATCCAGTTCCACTTCAGTAGCTCCACCCAAAAACTGGCGGCGAAATTGACGTACTTTGGGGTCGAAATCATTTAACTGGCTAATCTTGGAAATAATCAATTCCCAACTTTTGAACGGATATAATGTGAGGCATTTTTCAAAACCACGGCTGAGGATGAAACGACCTTCCCCTTCCGGCAACTGTTTTTTCAGTCCGCCGGGGAGCAGGAAGCGACCTTTCGCATCTACCGTAGCCTCATATTCGCCGTGAAAACCGTTCATAAGTGAATAAATATTTTCAAGATTACCACTTGTTGACACAAATTAACACTTTTTCCCACTTTTATATCCAAAAAAGAGCATTTGTATTTATCCACATAATTGCTTGACCTGTAACGCAATACAGGTATGACTTTCCAGTGATTTTGCAGAATAAAGGCTGAATTAGATGTGAATTGCTGTGGATAACAGGCCTAAAGACAGGTATAAACTGTGAATTTGGCTCATTTTCGAAAAATGACGCCCTCTTAAACTTTGTTGGTCGTTGATGATTCGCCTACATATTTTTTATGTCTTTCAACAGGTTTAGCTTCGCGTTATTACTGTAATAAATTAACCAAGTTCAGCTGTTAGTAATGCACCCCAAGAACCTTTCCATTAAAGATTTTACGTATGACTTACCCGATGACCGCATCGCAAAATATCCATTAGCCGAAAGGGACCAGAGTAAGTTATTGATCTGGCAGAAAGGGATCATACAGGAAGATGTCTACGCGGGACTTTGCCATCATTTACCTGAAAACAGCCTTCTGGTTTTTAATAATACCAAAGTAGTAGAAGCCCGTTTGCAGTTTCAAAAATCAAACGGCAGTACCATTGAAATTTTTTGCCTGGAGCCGCATGAAAAATACCCCGACATAACCACAGCCATGCTTCAAAAAGAAAAAGTATTATGGAAATGCCTGGTGGGGGGCGCAAAAAAATGGAAAGAAGGCTCGCTGAATTTTAGGATGATAAAGGAGCACGTAGAAATTATTCTGTCTGCAAAAAAAATAGAACAACGTCATGATTATTATGTGATAGAATTCGTGTGGGATGCAGATTTCAGTTTTGCCGAGATCCTGCACCTCGCCGGTGCTGTTCCCCTTCCACCGTATCTTAATCGTATGGCAGAGGATGCTGATAAAGAAAGATACCAGACCATTTATGCACGCCACGACGGCTCTGTAGCCGCACCTACGGCTGGTTTGCATTTTACAGAATATCTGTTTACTACACTAAAGGACAAAAACATCAGTCATGATTTTGTTACCCTGCATGTGGGGGCCGGTACATTTAAACCGGTAAAATCTGAAACGATGGAATCGCATAACATGCATGCAGAATTCATAGATGTAACGAAAGCCTTTATCGAAAACTTATCACGAAACCTTCAACATAATATTATTGCGGTTGGCACAACATCCCTCCGAACGATTGAAAGTTTATTCTGGCTAGGCGTAAAAATAAAATTATATCCGGCAATCAAACCCTCCGAATTATACCTTACACAATGGGAGGCCTATGAAATGCAAGCGTCGGAAACCAATGCAGATGAGGCTTTACGTGCAGTATTGAATTGGCTGGATAAAAATCAACTTGACAGGTTACTCACCAAAACACAGATCATTATTGCCCCGGGATACCGCTTTAGAATCATACAGGCACTGGTTACAAATTTTCACCAGCCACAATCCACGTTATTGTTATTGGTAGCAGCCATTACCGGGAATGACTGGAAGAGAATTTATACACACGCACTACAGCACGATTTCCGTTTTCTGAGTTACGGGGATGGGAACCTGCTTTGGGCAATTTAATTTAAAGATTCCTTTAAAAGCGGTAACTCAACAATGAAAGCGCTTCCTTTGCCGAGTGTACTTTCTACTTTTATTTTTCCTTTGTGCGCAACTACAACCGTTTTCACATAACTCATGCCCAATCCAAACCCTTTTACATTGTGGAGATTTCCGGTATGTGCGCGGTAAAACTTTTCAAATACTCGTTTCACGGTTTCTTTACTCATACCAATCCCATGATCCTCTACTTTTATCACAAGATGCTTTTTAGTGGAGTGTGTAGATATAGTGAGTCTTGGTTTATCATTAGAGTACTTAATTGCATTATCCACCAGGTTGGATATAAGGTTTGAAAAATGCACTTCATCTGCATTGATCCTATCATTTTTTGCATTCAGTAATAACGCAATTTCGCCTTCTTTTTCCTGTAGCTGTAACTGGTAATTATCCATTGCATCGCGGATAATCTCATGCACATGCAGGGCTGCCAAATTCAACTGCAGTTCCTGTCTTTCTGTTAAAGCCGCCTGCAGTATGGTTTCCACATGCTTGTTCATGCGTACATTTTCTTCTTTGATAATACCGGTAAAATAATTTGTTTTTTCTTTATCTGCCTGTACCTTCTCATTGCGTAAAGCATCTACAGCGAGTGAAATAGTAGCCAGTGGTGTTTTAAACTCATGTGTCATGTTATTAATAAAATCACTTTTTATTTCGCTTAGTTTTTTCTGGTTAAGCAATGATTTTACGGTAACATAAAAAGCAGCGATGATGATAAGCATAAAAGCAACAGCTCCTATTAATACCCACCGTAAAGATTCCAATACCTGTTTTTTAAAATTAGGTACTACCAGTATAAGTTTCTCTAAGGTGGTGAGGCCTTCTACATCTGAGCCGCTTTCAGGAACGATAGGCAAATAAATACGTTTATTTTTCAGGGTATCATAAAATGCTTCATGAAAATTTTTCGAATACATTTCATAATCCTCCATTGTATTGGTAACTGCAAACTCGAACTTTAAATTCTTGAGCCCCTGGTTTTCAAAAGCCACTTTTAATTTGTTATATACTTCCTGCGGAGAAAATTTTTCATCAACAGTGGGGGGCTTTAATAAATGCAAATGAAAATCTGAGTTAAAAGTGAGCCCGCCACGCCGTGGAAGCCTTAGCTGACCGTTATATACACTTTTACTTAGCTCATTTCCCACATCACCCATGGCAAACTCTACCTTGGTGTTCAACTGGCTCTCCGTTAATTCCAACAGGTTCTTTAACCAGGACGTCTGTAATAATATTAGTCCTAGTAAAGAGAGTGAGATCAGTATGATAATAGCGGGGAAAGTTCTCTTCATTCACACAAATATAACCGGAACTGTAAAACACTGTATATGCTGAATCAGGTTTATCAGGATTTTAACGGGCATCCGTATTTTTGATTTTCCGAATAAACGTTTTTTCTTATCTTTTCCATATGGCTGATGCAGCACCAGGCATATTATTGATTTCAGATCCTTTTTTGAAGGACCCGAACTTTATGCGAACGGTTATATTCCTATGCGAACACCGGGAAGAAGGAAGCTTTGGTTTTGTATTGAACAAAACACATGACCAGGAATTAGGCGACCTGATTAAAGATGCCGAAGGTATTCGGTTCCCGGTATATGAGGGCGGACCCGTGCAGAAAGACACTTTACATTTCCTTCACCAGTGCCCCGATATAATACCCGGAGGAATTGAAGTAATAAGCGGCATTTTCTGGGGCGGCGATTTTGAAGATGTACTCGCTTTATTGAAAGAAAAAAAATTAAGTAAAAACGATATCCGTTTTTTTCTCGGGTACAGTGGTTGGTCGGGGGGACAACTGGATGGAGAGTTGAAAGAAAAAAGCTGGATAACCCGTGCATCCAGCAAACCCCTGGTATTTAATATGGATACTAAAGAAACCTGGAAGTCAGCGTTGGAAGATCTTGGTGGTGAATACAGCCAAATGATTAATTACCCAATTGATCCGCAGCTAAATTGATCAAATTGAAAATGTGCAAATGTTCGGCCCGCTGGTTTTAGGAGACATTGCTAAACATACTCCCATAAAAACGGCCCCGAAAATTCGGGGCCGTTTCAAAATCAGTTCAGGAATTTGCTTATCCGAAATCAGCGCTACTTACAATGCCGTTGCGCCTTCCACTAATACGGTTACTTTATTATTAAGAACTTCTACAAAGCCACTTTGTATGGAGTAGCTTTCAGAAGTTTTGCTTTTGTCTTTCAATATTTTTAATGTCCCATTCTTCAGTGCACTAACAAGCGGGGCATGTTTATCTAATATCTCAAACAAACCTGTAATGCCCGGTAATAGTACACCGTACACATCTCCGCTGTATATTTTTTTTTCCGGGGTTAATATTTCAAGCGTCATATTACTTAGTAATTAGTAGTTAGTAATTGAGGCTTTAGCCTTTCGCTGCATCCATCATTTTCTTACCCTTCTCCATGGCTTCTTCCAGTGTACCAACCAGGTTGAAGGCTGCTTCAGGATATTCATCCACTTCACCATCCATGATAGAATTGAATGCGCGGATGGTATCATTGATATCTACGAAAACGCCTTTCAGTCCGGTAAACTGTTCCGCCACATGGAATGGTTGCGACAGGAAACGCTGTACTTTACGGGCACGTTGTACGGTCATTTTATCTTCTTCACTCAATTCATCCATACCGAGGATGGCGATGATATCCTGTAATTCTTTATAACGTTGTAAGATCAGTTTTACGCGGTTGGCGCAATCATAATGCTCAGCACCAACAATAGCCGGTGTCAGGATCCTTGAAGTAGAATCCAACGGATCCACTGCAGGATAAATACCTAAGTCAGCAATTTTACGGCTTAATACCGTTGTTGCATCCAGGTGGGCGAAAGTTGTGGCGGGAGCGGGATCTGTCAGATCATCCGCCGGTACATACACCGCCTGTACAGAAGTGATTGAACCATTTTTGGTGGAGGTAATACGTTCCTGCATCAACCCCATTTCTGTAGCCAGTGTAGGCTGGTAACCCACTGCAGAAGGCATACGTCCCAACAGGGCTGATACCTCAGAACCTGCCTGGGTAAAACGGAAGATATTATCAACAAAGAATAAAATGTCTTTTCCTTTTCCTGTACCATCTCCGTCACGGAAATATTCTGCGATGGTTAAACCGCTCAAAGCCACGCGGGCACGGGCTCCCGGAGGTTCGTTCATTTGTCCGAATACGAAAGTTGCTTTCGATTCTTTCAATCCGTTCATATCCACTTTGCTCAGGTCCCATCCGCCTTCTTCCATGCTGTGTTTGAAGTTGTCGCCGTATTTCATGATATCGGCTTCAATCATTTCACGCAACAGGTCATTTCCTTCACGGGTACGTTCTCCTACACCGGCAAATACCGATAATCCACCATGTCCTTTTGCAATATTATTAATCAGCTCCTGTATCAATACGGTTTTACCTACACCAGCACCACCAAACAAACCGATCTTACCGCCTTTTGCATAAGGCTCAATCAGGTCAATTACTTTAATACCGGTAAATAATATTTCTGAAGCAGTACTCAGGTTTTCGAATAAAGGCGGTTTATTATGAATTGCGCGGCCACCTTCTTTGCTTACCTGTGGCAAACCATCAATGGCATCACCTGTTACATTAAATAAACGGCCGTTGATGCCTTCACCGATAGGCATGGTGATCGCTTTACCGGTATCAGTAACTGTCATGCCGCGTACCAATCCCTCTGTACCGTCCATTGCAATGGTACGTACACTGTCTTCACCCAAATGCTGCTGTACTTCCAGCACAAGTTTCTCACCGCTGTCCCGGATAATTTCCAGGGCATTATAAATTTCAGGCAACTCATTATCGTCGGGAAAATGAACGTCTACCACCGCACCGATAATCTGTTTGATCTTACCTTTTGTAGCCATATCAGAAGATATATTGAGTTTAAAAAATGCAGGTTTTGCTGAACCAAAAGCCGATTTTCCGACTTGGCGGCAAAGGTAAGGGGATGCACCCTAAAAACGAGAAAAACTATCCATTAAATTGGAGAAATTCGGAGCCATGTGGATAGAAATCCTTCTTAATGAAAGGTAATAGAGGGATTTATGGTTTTAATCCTCAAAGTTCCCGTCAAACAGGGGCAATTGTTACCTATTGCTCATTCACCATTATCCATTCACACTTTACAAATAGTAGTAATAAATACTGGCAACCTTTTATCGCTATAATTGCTGCCACACTAAAGCCGCCAATATTGCCCCGATAATGGGCCCTGCAACCGGTATCCAACTATACTTCCAGTCACTGCCTCCTTTATTTTTGATGGGAAGGATGGCATGCATGATGCGGGGACCCAGATCTCTGGCCGGGTTAATGGCATAACCAGTGGGACCGCCCAGGCTGAGACCAATTCCCAACACAAGTAATGCAACCGGTAAAGCATCCAGTGACCCCAAAGAGTTCTGTGATTTTGTGATGAATAGGATACTGAGTATAAAAACAAAGGTTCCGATAATTTCGGCGAGAATATTATCAACCGGCTTACTAATAGAAGGGGAAGTGCAGAACACACCCAGTTTGGTAGCGGCATCCTCGGTTTCATTAAAATGCTGGCGGTAAGCAATCCATACGATCAATGCCCCCAGCATGGCGCCCAGCATTTGTGCAGCGAGGTAAACAGGTACCTGCGACCATTCAAATTTTCCTATGGTGGCCAATGCAATGGTAACTGCAGGGTTAAGGTGTGCACCGCTGGCGGAAGCCGAAACATACACGCCCACAAATACAGCGATGGCCCAGCCAAAAGTAATGGCAATCAATCCGCCACTATTACCTTTTGTTTTGTGGAGGATCACATTGGCTACTACGCCGTCTCCTAATATAATGAGCAAAGCGGTTCCGGTAAGTTCTGAAACAAAGGGCGTCATAAATCAATCGTTTAAGTGGAATATCTGTTGAAATTAAGAAAGTAAATATTGTTTTGCAAGTGTTGTAAATACGAGTAACTGTTCGCTCTTCCAGTTTTCATCTTTCGAAAGTTCTATAGCCATAATGGATACAATAACAGGCGCTATTTCTACAGCAGCAGCGGCATCTAAAAACAGCAGTCTTGTTCTTCGTGCAAGAATATCTTCCAGGGTTATGGCCATTTCATAACGCAGTGCATATACAATTTCTGCCTTTGTGTATGGATACGCTGGATGGATCAATTCCTGGAGGGAAGGGCTTTGACTGATTAACTCATTCATTACCCTAATTCTTTCCAAAGGATTACCCAGCACCAGATTCCGTGTTATACACGCTTTCTTTTCCTGTTTGGTAATAAAGACTGCATTCTCAACCGCATCTTCTGCCATTTTGCGGTAAGTTGTCCATTTGCCGCCGGTAACCGTAACCAACCCACCGGAAGAAACTACAATCGTATGATCCCGTGATAAAAGTGCCGTCGCTTTTGGACCGCTTTTTTTAACCAATGGGCGCAGTCCGGCAAAAACACTTTTTACATCGCTACGTAAAATCTTTTTTGTTCCATACCGGTTAATATGTGCCAGAATAAATTCGATTTCTTCCTCCAGGGGCCTTGGTTCAATTTCTGCTGTAGCAACGGGCGTATCCGTTGTACCGAGCACCACCTTCGTATGCCATGGTACGGCAAACAATACCCTGCCATCATCCGTTTTTGGAATCATCATGGCATATGTACCGGGGAAAAAAGAACGATCCACTACTAAATGGATACCCTGTGAGGGAGAAACAATAGCATGTTTGGCAGCATCTTCCATTTGCATAACCGTGTCTGTAAAAACACCGGTAGCGTTAATAACCGCTTTTCCATTTGCGTTGCATTCTTTTCCGGTTAACGTATCTGTTAACATTACCCCGCTGATTTTTCCTTTATTCTTTATAAAGCCTACAGCTTTACAGTAGTTGACAATTGTTGCACCATGCCTGAAAGCAGTTACGGCAAGATCTGTACAGAGACGGCTATCATCAAACTGACCGTCAAAATATAAAATACCTCCGGAGAGTTTTGATGGATTGATGGAAGGAAGATGTGTAAGCGTTTGCTTTTTAGACAAAATCTGTGTTTTACCCAGTGATAATTTTCCTGAAAGCAAGTCGTATATTCTCAGGCCGATGCCATAATACATTTTATCCCACCAGCTAAATACGGGTACAATAAAAGGTTGCACAGAAGTAAGGTGTGGTGCATTATGCAACAGGTAAGCTCTTTCACGCAACGCTTCTCTTACCAGTGTAAGGTTTCCCTGCTCAAGGTAACGAACACCGCCGTGTACCAGTTTTGTAGAGCGGCTGGATGTGCCTTTTGAAAAATCATATTGCTCAACCAATAATGTTTTATACCCACGCGTGGCAGCATCTACTGCTGCACCAAGTCCGGTTGCGCCACCCCCAATGATAATGATATCCCATTGCGGTGTTTGTTCCAGTTGCCATAACATTTTCTCTCTATTCATAATGATAGGGTGAATGGGCAGTGGTGAGTGGTGAGTCGTGAGTTGGCAGTATATATGATAAATTAAATCATTACTCACCACTTACTACTCACTACTCACAATTCACTACTCCAGCTAACCGCCGCACTGATAGCACGTTTCCAACCATCAGATAATTGGGCCCTTGTCGTACTCGTCATAGCAGGTGAAAACGTTCTTTCCATTTGCCATTGCTGCTGAATATCTTCCATACTATTCCAGTAACCTACCGCAAGGCCGGCAAGATACGCTGCACCAAGCGCGGTGGTTTCAATTATAGTAGGGCGGATAACTTTTGTATTGAGTAAATCACTTTGAAACTGCATAAGCAGGTTATTGGCTGTAGCACCGCCATCTACGCGTAATTCTTTGATAGCAATGCCTGAATCGGCTTCCATGGCTTTTAGTACATCCATTGTCTGGTAAGCAATACTATCAAGCGCTGCCCGTGCAAAATGTGCGCCGGTAGTACCGCGTGTAATACCCACAATGGTACCGCGTGCATGCTGGTTCCAGTAAGGCGCGCCCAGCCCGGCAAAAGCAGGAACCACATATACACCCGCACTATCCGTTACTTCTGCGGCAAGTATTTCGACTTCTGCAGAAGTACGGATGATCTTTAATCCATCCCGTAACCATTGTACCACGGCGCCTGCTATGAACACACTTCCTTCCAATGCATAGTGGGTAACCCCATTTATTTTCCAGGCAACGGTGGTTAATAAATTATTGGTAGATGGCACCGCTTTTTCGCCGGTATTCATCAGCATAAAACAACCGGTTCCGTAGGTATTTTTTACCATGCCCGGCTGGGTACACATTTGTCCGAATAATGCGGCCTGCTGATCACCTGCGATGCCTGCAATAGGAATATTATGTGCCGTTAAAATATTCTGCGTGTGTCCATAAATTTCACTGCTGCTTTTTACTTCAGGAAGGATGGCTGCTGGCACATCAAATAATTTTAGTAAATCCTCATCCCATTCCAAAGAATGAATATTAAATAACATGGTTCGCGATGCATTGGAAACATCCGTTGCATGTGATGTACCGTTGGTAAGTTTCCATAACAACCAGCTATCGATCGTGCCAAAACATAGCTCACCCTTATTTGCTTTTTCTCTTGCCCCCGGCACATGATCCAGTATCCATTTTATTTTGGTAGCTGAAAAATAAGCGTCGACTACCAAACCGGTTTTCTGCTGTATCATCTTATCGTCACCCCTACTTTTCAGTTCATCACAAAAAGAAGCCGTGCGCCTGTCCTGCCATACAATCGCATTGTGAATGGGTTGCCCGCTGATCTTTTCCCAAATAACTGTAGTTTCTCTCTGGTTGGTAATGCCAATTGCTGCTATTTGCTTAACCGTTAGCCCCGCTTTTGTAATGGCTTCGGCTGCTACACCTAATTGGGTACTCCAAATTTCATTGGCATCATGTTCTACCCAGCCGGGCTGGGGAAAGATTTGTGCAAATTCTTTTTGTGCCACAGAAATGATGCTTCCCTTGCGGTCAAAAACAATGGCACGACTGCTGGTGGTACCCTGGTCGAATGATAAAATGTATTGGTTCATGTGGCGGCAATTGATTTGGGATGGGTTAAAGGGGTAAAATAGTTAAAAGGGTTAAAGAGGTAAAAAATATTTACCTCTTTAACCCTTTTACTCATTATTATTTTTAACCAGTTAATTTTTTTTTACTCCATTGAACTCTATCCCTACTTATGCGGCTTCAGCCAGGGCTCAGGATCCTGCGGTATGCTTTTATCATTCATGATCATGAGTAGCAGAATACCTTCTCCATCTATACCGGTTCCACTCTTGCCCAATACAGAACCTGCTTTAATTTCCTGCCCTGCGGAAACATTGATGGATGATAAATGATTATAGCCACTAAAGTACTTACCATGCTGTACCACCAGCAACTGTTCTCCATCAACCTCCCCTGCATATAAAACTTTACCATCGGCTATTGAACGCACCGTTGTTCCAACAGGAAGTGATATTTCAATGCCATCTGTTTTACGGGTAAGTTTGGTTCCGGGAATATTTTCCAGACCGAAATGTGCCGTGATTACGCCTATTGATGCCGGCCACGGTAATCGGCCACGGTTGTTTTCAAAATTGATAGACATTTCTCTTCCTTCGGGTGTTGACTCAAGCGGCGTATAGGCGCGGTCTTTTGAAGTGGAGGTCATTCCCGTGGCAGGTTCATTACTTAAGGGCCTGGCAGGTTTTGCAGCGGGGGGGTTATTATTATTTGAATTATTTGCTTCGGCAGCAGCCTGTGCTTTTTTCTGATCCTGAATGGCTTTTAAACGGGCCGCTTCGCGCCTTTTGGCTTCTTCAATCTCCCTGCGTATAATGGCATTAAATGCGGTGCGTACTTTCTGCCTTTGTTTTTCTTTATCACTTATCTGTTTGCCATATTCTTTTTCCTGTCCTTTTAACTGGGCAACTACCTGGTCCTTTTCTTTTTTATCTGATTGAAGCACTTTCAATTGCTCACTTTGTGTTTGCAGGGTGCCTAAACGTTCTTTTTTATGATTACTTAGCTGACCAACCTTATCCTTTAATAACTGATCGGATTTCATAATGGTATTGGCCTGCGTTTCACGATTCTGGCGGTAGCTCTTCAGGTAGGTAACCCGCTTAATGGCATCATTAAAACTGTTGGCTGAGAATAAAAAGTTGAGGTATTCATAACTGCCGCGATTTTTGTGGGCAAAAACAATACTCTTGGCATATTTTATTTTTAACGTATCCAGTTCTTTTCGCAAACGGTAAATATCACGTTCGTTAAGGAAAATGGTTTCGTCCAGTTGTCTTACCTGTTTGTTAATGCCGTTTACCAGTTCTTCCCTTTTATTAATCTTGTTTTTAATGATGGCCAGTTGCCTTAGCGACAGCTTTTTATTATTCTGTGTTGCGTTTAGAAGTTTATTTAGTTCAGTAAGCTCTTTCTGAAGATCCTGTTCTTTCTTCTGCAGTTCTTCCCTGGTATTCTGTGCCGATACACAGAAGGTTATGGTTACCGCGAGAAATAGTACAGAAAAAAACCTTGTCAGCATGATTTGTAATTTAAATAAAACAAAGTTACCCAGGTATTAACGGCTAAGGTGCAGGTAAATTACTTATGCTTAAAATTTTTAGGGATATCAAAATTGTATTTTAACGGTTCATTTAGGGTAAATTCCTTAAAATCAAGATAAATATCCAGTTTGGATTTTTCTGCAACTGATATTTTACGATAGGTTGCAAACTGATAAGATCCCATGGGCTGGTATCCGCTGAAAGTAATGTCCCCCGTGCGGTTTCGCTGTATATCTACATCATCCAGTTTACTATGCAGTACCCGGTAATCTGTGTTATCGAGTGAAAGCAGGTGCTTAAAAATATCACCAACCATCAATACCAGAAACTGATTAGCCCCCGCCTTGTAAGAGACTACATTGTTATCAAGGAAAACAGGATTTCCAATAAATAAATCCTGCAGTGCAGCAAAATCGAATGGTATCTGTGTTACTTCCTGTAAATAACTGATCGAGCGATTCATGACAGATTTTTCGCCCACTAACTGTACAACCGTTACGCTGTCTTGTTTAATTTTTGCTTCAAGACCCACGGCGGATATTCCCAAAAAACTTCCTTTTATTTTAATCAGGATCACACTGTCTTTTTTCATGCTTAGGTAGGCCGTATAGTTATCACTTTTTTCTGCACCCTCATACTCTACTTTTATCTTGGCATTAAATGTATTGAAGTCAATTTTGCTCTTCACTACTTTGGCAAGGATATCTTTTACAATAATGGCTGAATCAACTTTTGGCGATTCTTTAATGACGATGGTTTGTGCAGTGTCTTTTTTGGAAATGGCTTCCTGTATACCCTGGGTTTTTTTTATGGTTGTACAGGAAAAGAAAAGAACCAGTATCAGCGCAAAAATTCGGAAAGATTGCTTCATGTTTTTTTAAATTATTTACCGGTATGCCCGAATCCACCGGCACCCCTCTCTGTTTCATTAATGGTACTGACTGTTTGCCAGTTAATTTTTTCAACTTTCTGAAAAACCATCTGTGCTATCCGATCGCCACTTTCGATGGTTTGTGTTTCAGCCGACAGGTTGATTAAAATAACTTTTATTTCACCGCGGTAATCTGCATCAATAGTACCGGGTGTGTTTAAACAGGTAATACCCTGTTTCACTGCTAACCCGCTGCGTGGGCGTATCTGTGCTTCAAAATTGTCGGGCAATTCAATACTGATACCTGTTGGCACCAGCACCCTTTCCATTGGTTTAATCTGAAGGGAAGAAGTCAGGAAGGCCCTGATATCCATCCCGGAGGAACCCACTGTTGCATACGCAGGCAATGGATTATCTGAAAGGTTAATGATATTGACAGGCTGGAAAAATGGCTGCATTGAAGCAAATTTAGGAAAGTAATGTTAATGGGGGCTTACAGGCATTAAATGATTGTAAAAACAGGCCGGCTACTTAAATATTTCCTTCTTCTCTGTCTAAACCCATATTTTGATTAGTTTTGAATAGATATTACAACGCATTTCCATTCTGCCTTTTATGTATAGACAAAGAACCCACCTTACGTTTACTATTCTTTTTATTCTCTCCCTTACCTTGCTGGCTGCTTGTTTTAAAAATCTTACGCAGACAAGTATTCTATATGAAAATACATTTGAGAGTGGCTTACCCTACAGCCTTAAAGTATCGGGGTATACTAACGGAACCTTTGGCCCTGTAAATGATGTTAGAATAAGCAACTTTAACGGAACCAAAGTTCTGGGAAAACTAAACAGTAGTCTTATTCAGTTAACAGTGAAAGGGCTTCCAATGCACAGTGCTTTACGTGTAGAGTTTGACCTGTATATTCATGATAAATGGAAAAATGATCTTTGGAAATACAGTATTGATGGAGCCGACCAGTTATTAACAGGTTTTTCTAACGATAGTGCTGTAAAACAGGCATACCCCAATTGGTTGGGTAATGGCTCAACAACTGGTGTTGCGAGACGAAATGCAGTTAATACTGAATTACCTGGCTCATGCAGTAATCTAAGTTCCCCGAATGGAACAAGCCTTTACCGTATTGTAAACACGATTGAGCACTCTGGCAAAACGGTTACTTTAAACTGTAGTGATGCAGGTAATTTTTTTAATGATACCTGCCAGAGAAGTTGGTCAATCGATAACCTAAAGATTAGTACCTTTAAAAATTAACAGGATTAAGTAGCCTATGGGTAATTAAAAAAATTACACGGGCAGCCCATGGTTTTTAAAAAAAGATCTGAACAGAAGTTTCTTTCGCAAATACGACCGGTTCCTGAGTTGCAAAAAAATAGTAACCCTCGCAGCTTGCTCTTCAGTTAAAAGATTCCCATAGGCATCCATAAACATCTGCATTAATTGAAACTGGTCTGTGAGGTAATCATTCTTAGTGAACAATAATTTTATATGCGCTATCCATTTTTGAGTAGTCTTTTTTTTGTGATAGGTATTGAGGAAAGCAGCATTAGCGCTATGTCTTCGGTATTGTATAAGCGGCTCCCGAATACTATCCACTTTGCCAAAACTAAAAGCAATTAATGCCAGCCAGGCATCATGCATCAGTACATCAGCAGGCATACGGCCAAAATGGTGACGCATTGGCTGATTCATGAGAATGGTGCAGCCTGTTACAAAATTGCCAAACAAGAGGGTTTGAAAATTATGTGTATAGCCGTCGTGTCCTAATTCGTTCCAGAAAGAAGGGTTCAATATTTTTTCATTGCCGTCAATTACTATAAGATCTGAATAAACCATAGCAGGCGCTTGTCCATCATCAATACTGGTCAGCTTCTCACAAAGTTTTTCCAGCTTAGCAGGTAACCAGATATCATCCTGGTCCGACAAAGCAATAAAATCAGCATCTCTGGCAAGAGAAATCGCCTTTTTAAAATTACCAATTACGCCCAGTCTTTCTTCATTCACAAAATATTTTATTAGCGGGTATTGGTTGCTGAATTTTTTTAGGATAGTAACTGTATCATCTGTTGAGCCATCATCACATATAATTATCGAGACAGGCATCCGTGATTGTGCGAGAATAGAATGGATCTGCTTTTCCAGAAAAAGTGCGCCATTAAAAGTTGCCATAACAACTGAAACCGTTTTATGGGCGTTGTTTGAATTATGGATAGTATCCATTAATCGACAGTTTTTTTAGGAGAAAGTTTTGTCACAACAAAATTGATAGCTGTGAAAACAAAGGTATCCCTGAATACAAGATATTGAAGTACAAAATAACATAATGAACAGAAAAGGATGGAGATGCTTAAGGTAATTATAGGTTCCAGCAGCAGCATACGTACGCCAAATACCACCGGTAAAAAAATAAGTGAACACAAGGCAGCTTTCCACAAAAAACTCCATTGATAGGTATACCGGAAATACTTTTTTACAAAATAGAAATAGGATGTCGTAACAATCAGTTCTGTAATGATATTAGCTATAGCAGAGCCATTTTCCATATATTTTGGCACCAGTACAAAACTGATGAGGAAACAAAAAAATACGCCTCCCAGCACAGATATAAACATTTGTTTGTACCTGCCACCAGGCACCAATATCTGGAAGGCAAAGAAATGTCCAAACCCAATCAATAAGGGTAAAAAAGATACTATTCGCATACACATAGTGGCATCAAGAAATTGCCTGCCGGAAAAAACAATAATGAATTCGGGGGCGAGGAGCATCAATCCTGCCACCAAAGGAATAGAAAAGAAAACGATAAAGTGATAAGAAGTATCCAGCAGTTCCTGCACAGCCTCCTCTGCATTTTGGGCCATATTACTGGAAATTCTCGGTATCAGGATTACCCCGATAGAAGTGATAAATGGAAGTGACACTTTCGAAAGCTTGATGGCTGCCGTATACAATCCCACTGCTTTTTCATTTGCCAGAAAGCCTAATAAAAGGGTATCCAGCACTGTATACATACTGGCAGCAATGGTAGTACTAAAAATATAAACTAAGGGTTTTACATGCCTGAATAACGCTTTTGTTGGAACAACAATAACCGCCTTACCTCTTACCATCAGAAAGTTGATGATGTTATTTCCCGTGAGGGAAAAGATGGTTACAAATAAATAATTACGGTAATCGTCTATCTTCTTTACAAATAAATAAAGAAATAACAACGACAATATTTTAATAACGATAGTACGGATTGCCAATGATTTGAAATCTTCCATCCCAGAAAAAAACCAATCGATAGATGAGAAGCCCAGGAATATAATTAAGCCGGCATAACAATACAACTCAATATTCGGACTAAAAAAAGGGAAAGAAAATACTACCGCCAGGTATATAAATGAGATTAGGATACTGGTTACAAAATAGATGAGCAGTAGTTCTGAAAAAACTGTGTTTAAATTATTTTTATTATGTCTTACTTTCGCTACTTCCTGAATTCCATAGATGGGTATACCCAGTGCGGCAAAAAGAGCGAAATATTGTGCAAAAGAGCTTGCCAGTTGTACCTTCCCTATACCAAGAGGACCCAGTATGCGTGAGGCATAGGGAAAACTTAACAAAGGGAATAATATATTAGTGATGGATAAGGATAAATTATAGAAATAATTTTTCTTCATTGGTAGTGCGATTGTTCCGGAACTGGATGGTAACCAAGCGGCCTCGGGAAACATAAAATACTCCGTAAGAGTATAACTTATATCCGAAAATTGTGTAAATATACTGCTTAGGGAAACTCCTTGATCCGCTATTACTTAAATAACAGCGTTTGTGAACTGATTAATGCACCGTGATGAATAAAAGAGTAGCTATCATACTGATTAACTGGAATAGCTATCAACATACCCATAACTGTATTCTATCATTACAGGATATGGTGTACAAGGATTTTGATATCATACTGGTTGATAATGATTCAAAAGATGATTCCGGTAAAAAACTGGCACAGCAGCATGGCAATGGGATCATCTTTATCAAGTCTTCAGAAAACCTGGGATTTGCAGGCGGTAACAACCTGGGTATTCAGTATGCCAGTGCAAACGGATATGAATATGTACTGTTTTTAAACAACGACACTTTTGTACATCCTCAATTTCTTTGCCTGCTGGTTGCCTATATGGATGCACATCCTGAAACAGGCGCCGTACAACCAAAGATTTATTGTAACGATGATCGCTCACTGTTATGGAATGGCGGTTCAAGCTTTTATTTCTGGATAGGGCATGCTTCTGCAATTGACCACCGCAGTATTTTTAAAAAAGGAAGCGAACGTACCAAAGAGGTTGACTGGATAACAGGCTGCGCTTTTCTGACACGATCGGCGGTTTTACGGGAATCCGGGAAGTTTGCGGAAAACATGTTTATGTACTATGAAGATGTGGATCTCTCTTTCCGGATTAAACGATCGGGTTATACACTTGCATATCACCCTCAATCTATTATATATCATGTTGCAGGAAGTTCAAATAAACAAAAAACAAAAGGGGAGGAAGGCTATATCAATCCGGTTGTCCATTATATGAACCTGCGTAACCGCATCTGGATCCTGAAAAAATATACACCCCTGCCAATGATACCCAGTGTTTTTCTATTCAATTTCCTTTACATAACCTCTTTTGTCTCTTATTTTATGATGAGAGGTAGGTTTACCAAATTACGCTCAGTACTAAAGGGCATACGCGACGGACTCAGCGATCAAATCAAAGTGAAATAATTGGGCGTAAGGCCATAGTCCAACCCTTAAGAATTTAATCAAATGACACAACGAACATTACAGCTTACCCCTCCACTTTATTTCCCCAATCTGGATTTTCTCAGGTTCATGCTGGCATTGGGGGTTCTGGTTTTTCATATCCCCGAAATATCCGCCCATTTTGGATTACCGGCCTATAAAAATTTTATATTCCTGCAAAAAGGAACGCAATCTGTTTTCTGGTTTTTTGTATTAAGTGGATTCCTGCTTTCTGCCTTGGCCAAGAAAGAAATGGCGCAGGGCCATTTCTCAATCAGGAAGTTTTTTATCCGGAGGATGCTGAGGATCTGGCCCGTTTATTATATCGTTGTTACCATAGGCATAGCACTTTATTTTTTTATTCTGCCCGCCCTGCACATACCTTTCGAAAATAAGGCGAGCCTGTCAACCACCGCATTTCTTTCCTATTTTTTCCTATCCAATATCCTGCAGGTTGCTTATGACCCCGGAGGTATCTTGATCATTACCTGGTCGGTAAGTCTGGAAGAACAATTCTATATCTTCTTCCCATTTTTTGTCTATCTCTTCTTTGTTATAAAAACGCGCCGCATTCTGGCTACTCTGGTACTGCTGATTATCGTAATCATTACAGATACTTGCTGGCCCTGGCCGGTAGGATTTATGGAATACTGGGAAATCTATGTGGAGTTCTTCCTAATTGGTATATTGGCTAGTGAACTACTTCCTTATTTTTCTGCCTTCTCCAGCTTCGAAAAAAATATTCTTTTCTGGATTTCTATAGCGTTGCTGATCATTTCTTTCTTTTCAGAAGCACTCCTTTTATTTCACGATGTGTACGGAAGGGTGTTTAATGGTTTGATCGCTGCCTTTATCATCCTGTCCTTAAGCGTTAGTAATACAAGGGTGAGTAACCCCATCATCCGGCTGGGCGGTAAAATTTCTTACGGTATCTATATGTATCATATGATCGTGATTACGGGTCTGGTTTATCTGGTCAGAACTTTTTTGAATGATTTCGCCCAACAGAACAGTTTGCTCACCATTCTTCTACTTAATATTTTTTCCGCAGGATTAACCTACCTGGTTGCCTATCTATCTTATATCACTATTGAAAAATATTTTCTCGCTAAAAAACCATACTGATGACGGATTAGCCCCAATGAAAAGCTTGGCCTATATTTAATATTAAAACCCGTTCTCATACATGTTTTTATTTCCTGTCATATATATCGGGAGTTTTATTTTATCGCTGTATAACCTTTACAAGGGTAAGGTACAGGGCATACTGCTTTTCCTCGTTTTCGGACTTCCAATCTATACCACAACACTATCGGTATGCTTTCTGTATAGCTATAGGAACTATATCCCTGTATTGCAATCATTCAAAGAACTGATCATCCTGATACTGCTGGGATACCTGATCTATCATTACAAGAAAAAAATACGGCTTCACCTGATTGACAAACTTGTAATTGCTTTTTTTCTCTACACCCTGCTGTATGCATTATTACCCATCGGACAGTATGGCCAGATGGATAAACTGCTGGCTTTAAAAAGTCTGTCTTTTTTTGTGTTCGTCTATTTTTCAGGGCGGCTTTTTGATCCCCGCAGGATCCTTATCAACCAATACTTTCTCTACATCTGCGTGGTAGCGGGGTTGGCTGCCATACTCCTACTGTATGAAGTATTCACCTATACGCATTTCCAAACATTTACTGGTTATGCCGAGTACAATTATTATATCTATAACCAGGAGCCCACCGGAAACTATGGCCTTTCCTGGACCTTTGAAATTGAGAACGGTATGAAAAGGTTTGCCAGTTTTTTTGCCACACCCCTGGAATTATCCGCTTCCACTTTGTTGGTATTATCCATATTGGCAGCTTTGTATACAAGAAACGATAATAAGATAAAACCCGATCGCTGGGGAATAATCCTGCTGGCGTGTAATCTTTTCGCCGTTGTGTTTTCCCTGTCAAGGGCTTCATTAGTGAGTTATTTCCTGATGATTTATGTATTCGCTATGCTCACCCATATGAAGCGGCTTGTTTGGTTGATACACGGCAGTTTGATTGCAATGGTGGTGTATGTGTTGTTTTTTATAGACAAGGGACTGCAGGAATTCATCATTAACACACTTGACTTCTCCAACACTTCCAGTCTGGGGCATGTTCTGGCATGGGTGGAAGGAATACAGGCGATGGTGACCCATCCTCTCGGTATGGGTCTTGGCGAATCAGGCAAAGTAGCTTCTGCGCTGGGACAAAATGTGGGTGGTGAGAACCAGTTAATTATTATCGGCGTACAAGCAGGTATCATTGCCCTGGTTTTGTACATAACCGCCTATGTATTACTGATCAGATATGCTTATCGTTCATTTAAAACAGCGAGGGGTAAACAAAGAAAGATATGCCTCGCTTTATTGCTGATGAAGATTGGTTTTATTGTACCCCTGATGACATCCAACTTCGAATCCTTTATTTATATCAGTTATATCAGCTGGTTTATTTCCGGTTTATTCGTGAACATGATCTCAGACACCCAGGTGTCCGCTGTTATTAAAAAACCAATCCTGATTACCGGGACCTAACAATCAGTAGTATGGTTAAAAAGATAAAAATAGCGGTTGATATCAGGGATTTGCGTATAGCCAAAACGGGATCCAAAACCTATCTTGAAGAGATCACGAGGGAATTTAAAAAAGGACACCCCGATTTTTCATTTCACTTTTTGGATACCTGGCTACCTGTATATACAGGTGGCAATAAGCTTTTAAAAATAGTGGAACACATTCGCTTCTTTACATGGAAGCAGCTATGGCTGCCTGTTATCTGTGCGATAAAACGATATGATATTCTTTTTTGTACAGACTATTTTGTTCCACTGGTAAAAGGCAGGACAAAAACGGTGGTTGTTTTTTATGATGCATTTTTCTGGGAATACCCGAATCATTATAACCGTATATGGCTTTTTTTACTAAATATGCTGGGTGTAAGAGCGGCAAGAAATGCCGATGCAGTCATTACCATTACGCAATATTCCAAAAAACAGATCATTCAATACACCGGAATTGATGCTGATAAAATATATCCCATACACCTTGCCCCAAAATCTTCCACAAGGCAGGTGGATCTTCAAAATGCGGTTTTGGATCCTCACAAAAAGTATATTCTGCATATTGGCGTAATGGAAAAAAGAAAAAATATTCCCAACCTTATCAGGGCCTTTCACCTGTTATTGCAGGAAGGATACCAAGAGTATTATCTGGTGCTGGTAGGCAGTTCCAGCCAGAAAATGAAATTAGACGACAGCGCCAACATACGGTCACTTATTCAAACACTGGAATTACAAGAAAGAGTATTAATGCCCGGTTTTATATCGGATGAACAGCTGGCTCATTACTATAAAAGTGCTGCTGTATATGCATTCGTTTCAATAAATGAGGGCTTTGGATTACCGGTTTTAGAGGCTTTTCAAAATAATTTACCTACTTTGATTTCCAATAACAGTTGCCTGCCTGAAGTTGGGGGAGATGCGGCAATTGGCTGTGATCCTTTTAATGAATTTGCTATCAGGAATGCATTAAAAACGATATTGGATAATCCTTCCTTACAGAAAGAACTGGTTGAAAAGGGCAGGAAAAGATTATCTCTGTTTTCATGGGAAACCACTGCAAGTGAATTGTTGGAGGTGTTTAAAAAAATACACACAAATACCTGAAAAATCGATGAAGAAAGCTTTAATATGTGGCGTATCGGGGCAGGATGGTGCCTACCTTGCCAAACTGTTACTCGAAAAAGGATACGAAGTATTCGGTGGATCGAGGAATGCGCAAACCGGTTCATTCCGCAACCTCGAAACATTGGCTATTAAAAAAGATGTGCAGCTAATATCTGTTAACATTACAGATTTCAGAAATACCCTTCAATCCATTTCAAAGATAAAACCCACGGAGATTTATAACCTCTCAGGACAAAGCTCCGTAGGCCTCTCCTTCGAGCAACCGGTGGAAACCCTGGAAAGCATTGGGGTTGGCACACTCAACCTGTTGGAAGCTATTCGCTTCACTTCTCTTCCCATCAAATTATATAATGCCGGCTCCAGTGAATGTTTCGGTGATACGCTGGGTGAACCGGCCAATGAATTAACAGCCTTCAGACCGCGAAGCCCGTATGCAGTAGCAAAAGCAACTGCTTTCTGGCAGGTGGCCAATTACCGCGAAGCCTATAAACTGCATGCCTGCACAGGCATTCTGTATAACCATGAGTCGCCATTGCGTAAAGAAAATTTTGTAACGAGGAAAATTATTTCAACAGCCTGTCGCATACATGAAGGCAGCAAGGAAAAATTATTTCTTGGAAACATAGACATCTCGCGCGACTGGGGCTGGGCGCCTGAATACGTAGAAGCTATGTGGCTGATGATGCAGCAGGAACTGCCGGATGATTTTATTATTGCCACAGGCAAAACGCATTCACTCGAAGAATTTATTTCTCTTTGTTTTTCTAAATTACAACTTAACTGGAAAGATCATGTGTCCGCTGATCCGGATCTGATACGTTTTACTGATTTACGTTATGGAAAAGCCAACCCAGAGAAAGCTGAAAAGGTTCTTGGATGGAAGGCCCGTGTTAGCTTTGAAGAAATTATTGAAAAAATGATTGAAGCAGAACTCAACAGCTAAACATTCCCCACAGATGTATCCCGATATGAACATATACGGCAAATAAGACAATGAATAGTGTGTCAGAACAAAATCGTAATTTTAGTATATGAATCATTTGACTGCTCATATTGATGATATAAATAAATTATGCGCTACTTACGGTGTGAGGCATCTTTATGCCTTTGGGTCTGTATTGACAAATAACTATCATGCTCAAAGTGATATAGATTTTATAGTAGACTTTTTCCCTATTAGCTCTATCGATTATGCAGACAATTATTATGACCTTAAATTTTCCCTCGAAAGTATTCTTAATAGAAAAGTAGATCTTTTAGAAGAAACTGCTATTAAAAATCCCTATTTCCTAGAAGCGATTAACGACAAAAAGCAAATCCTTTATGGAAATTGAAATCAGAACGTGGCTTTATGATATTTCAAATGCTCTTACTGAAATCGATTCCTTTTTTGAAAATGGTCCCAAAACATTTACTGCATTTCAAAATGACCTAAGAACCCGTCGTGCTGTTGAAAGAAATATTGAAATCATTGGTGAAGCATTGAATCGCATTTTGACAATACAGCCGCATATTCGAATTTCAAACTCCCGTAAAATAGTTGATACAAGAAACAGGATAATTCACGGTTATGACAGCGTGTCCGATGATATGATCTGGAGCATTGTTATCAAATATCTTCCTATTCTTGATAATGAAATACAGTCATTACTAAATTCATAATCACCACTTCTATCAATGCATTAAAGCGATTGTGGCTAATGAATAGGTCTTTTATCTACAGCAAATCCCAGCTCTGAAAAATATTAATAGCCCTTAATCATACCATTACGCTAATCTCGCTATACTTATATACTTTTACCCGCGTTCTGTAAAACGCGCCAGGAATGATAAATACCAAATGCCCTGTTTGTCACCATACGGTTGATGTAATAAAGCAACCTTCTTTATTCAAACTTCGCGATGAATATGATCACAGTTACGAGATTGTAGCCTGCAGCAAATGCAACACTGTTTTTACCTGGTTTGATACAGATATTACTATCAACCAATATTATGATGAGCTTGATTATAGCCTGCAGGATACCCGGAAAACGATTTTCCATACCATACAGGAAATAGAATATAACCGTGTACTGCAAAAAGTATCAAAAGAAGAAAACGGCTCTCAAAAAAAACTTCTCGACTTTGGCTGCGGCAAAGGTGTGTTCCTTTCTTTTGCGAAAGAAAAAAGGTTCTATGTTAAAGGAGTAGAAACTTCTTTACCACGTGCCGGTTTTGCAGAAAAATATTTTCATATTCAGGTAAATACAGACATATATACCTCAGGACAGATTTTTCCCGACAAGTTTGATGTACTCACGCTTTTTCATGTAATAGAACATTTGAGTGATCCGCAGGTTTTATTAAACAACCTTGTAAAAGATAACCTCGAAAAAGCTGGTATCCTGGTAATAGAAGCACCAAATTTTAATAGCTGGCAATCGAAATGGGCAGAAAGCCGATGGATGCAGCTCGATGTTCCCCGGCATATTATTCATTTTACACCTGACAGCCTCCGAAAATTGGTGGAGTCTTGCGGATGTAGGATTATTAATCAGCAATATTTTTCTTTTCATTTGGGAATTATGGGAATGGCGCAGACAATGATGAATTGGTTTGGCTACAAAGGTTTTTTAATGAGCGACCTAAAACACAAACGCAGCTGGCGTTTATTGCTTGTTTTATTGATGGTTCTTCCTTTCGCTACCATCACAGAACTGTTGGCTGCCTTAGCCGGGAAAGGAGGACTTATACGGTACTATGCGATATACAATGGGTGAACCAAATGAGTAAGTAACCCAACTCTCCCTTATTGCGCTTTTTATTCCTGCATTTTTCGTTTTACTTTGCCGCAAATGCAATTAGCAGGTATTCCATGAACATTCTCATATTACATAGCTCTTCCGGTTTATATGGGTCCAGCAAAGTGCTTTTGTGTTTTTCATCGGCATTTATGAAAAAAGGGCATTCATTAACAGTGGCTTTGTCTGAAGAAGGGCCATTGGCCGATGAGTTGCGTGCGATGGGCATACCTGTAAAGATTGTCCGCCTGGGTATTATCCGGAAAAAATATTATTCTATATCCGGCGTCTTTAACCGGGGTTATATTTTATGCAAGGCTTTTTTTTCACTCAGAAAATTGATCAGGGAAGAAAGGATTAACCTGGTTTATTCAAATACTACTGCAGTGCTTATCGGTGCAGTTACCGCTAAAATCACCGGCAAAAAACATATCTGGCATATCCACGAAATCATTGAGAAGCCGGCTTTTTTATTTTCTTTTCTGGGATGGATGGTTACCAATTTTTCTGAAAAAGCGGTGGTTGTTTCAAAATCCGTATATGATCACTGGAAGAAAAAAGTAGATCCTGCAAAACTAGTAGTCATCTACAATGGATTTGACTATTCCCCTTTTCATGCAGGCCATTCATCACTTCGGGATGAACTGGGGATCCATCAGGAACAGTTACTAATAGGCACCATCGGCCGCATACATTACTGGAAGGGCCAGGATTATTTTCTAAAAATCGCAGCTATACTCCATGCAAAATATCCATCCGTCGGTTTCCTTATCGCAGGAGATGCTTTTGATGGATATGAATATTTATATGACACGTTAGCGAAACTATCCAAAGAGTTGGGGATTGAAAAAGTGGTGCATACACTTGGCTTCCGATCAGACATAACCAATATTTATAACGCACTGGATATTTTTGTACTGCCCTCTATTCTTGCAGACCCCCTTCCTACCGTGGTGTTGGAAGCCATGGCATCTGGTCTCCCCATTATAGCAACTAAGCAGGGCGGCGCTATGGAAATGATAGAAAATGGAAAAAGCGGCATACTGATACCTATACACGAGCCTGAAAAAGCGGCACATATAATTGAGACACTGATAGAAAACCAAGCATTAAGACATCAAATGGGGAATGAAGCCAGGCTGCGGGTGGTAAAAGAGTTTTCACTGGAAAAATTTGATAACGCTATAACCGATATCATCAAATGACAATCGCCATCATCGGATCCAGAGGCTACCCCTATGTGTACAGCGGGTATGAAACTTTTGTCAAAGAGTTATCTGAAAGACTGGTTCAGAAAGGCATTTATGTAAAAGTGTATTGTCATAAGAACCTTTTTCAATCCCGCCCCAAAGAACTTAATGGTATTGAACTCGTTTACATTCCTACTATTGAAACCAAGAGCCTCAGCCAGCTTATTCATTCTTTTCTTTCCATGATACATGCCTGCACTGGTAAAACGGATGTAATTCTAGCCGTTAATGCCGCCAACGGGCCATGGGGACTGATTGCGCGGCTATTTGGCAAACCCACCTGTATTAATGTGGATGGTATGGAATGGCTACGGCCCAAATGGAAGGGACTGGGAGCAAAATATTTTTATTTTTCTGCCTGGCTGGCTACCAAATGGTATGACAGGATTATTACGGACGCAGAAGAAATGCGCCGGGTATACCTGGATGAGTTTCATAAGGATTCAACGGTTATTGCCTATGGCGCCAATATCAGGCACTCTCAAAATGAGTCACTACTAGAGCAGTTCGGATTAGGTTCTGGCGAATACTACCTAATTGTAGGCCGCCTGATACCCGATAATAATGCCGATCTATTAGTTGAAGGCTTTTTGAAAGCGCATTCTTCAAAAAAACTGGTGATCGTTGGTGACGTACCTTACAAGGATAATTACGCACAATCACTCAAAGAAAAGGCAGCCATAAATGTTATCTTTTTGGGATATGTGATAAATAGTGAGATATTAGCGGAACTTTACCACCATTGTTTTGCTTATTTGCATGGTCATGAATTTGGTGGCACTAATCCAACCATGCTAAAAGCGATGGCTTATGGATCTGCTATACTGGCCCTAGACACCCGTTTCAATCAGGAAATGTTGTCTAATGGTCGGTTTGGATTGTTTTTTGAAAAAAATAGCCAGTCCATAGCCAAATTAATGCAAGAGGTTGAGCATCAGGAGAGTCTGTTATCGAATCTAAGGAATATTGCCAGAAACGGATTAACGGCGAAATATAATTGGGATCATATTACTGATGCTTACATTGCGTTGCTAAACGAATTGGTTGCCGGGAAGTAAGAATTTCTGAAATTATGGCAAGAGCTTATAACCGTTATACAACCGTCAGGTATATTATTGATGCCCCCATTGTGGCCATCTCCTATCTGCTCGCTTCGCATATAACGGATCAGGGTGTTAATTTATACGGCTACCTCTTTACCTTTATTTCCCTCATTGTTTGGTATATAGCAGCTTCGTTTTCGAGGTTGTATGCAGACAGGCGTTCCAATAAATATTCAGAGGAGATTGTGTTTATTGTTTACTCCATTATTCTCTTCACCATCTTATTGAGTTCTGTTTCCTTCTTTTTAAGAAACCTCATACAGTTCAATACTAATTTCTTTACTTTTTTTCTCTTCTTTTTATTCATTTTTCTTACCCTTACCAAATACATTATACGCAAGTACCTCCATTCTGCCATTTACCAGGGGAAATTATTCGATAATATATTGATCGTTGGTTCCACCCCTTCAGCCCTCGACTTTTATGAGACCATCAATAAATACTATTATTACGGATATAAATGTATTGGTTTTGTGGATAATGATACGGCAAAAATGAATGGTTGCATATACCAGGGAAAGATCAATAACCTGGGTGCTATTTTGAAGGAACGTAAGGTAGATGAAGTTGTCATAGCCCTTCCAAATACTCAGAACGAACAGATACAGCAATGTATAGAGATATGTGATTACTATGCTACCAAAGCAAGGATCATACCCGATCTTTATCAGTATACTTCTTCCACTATTCAGGTAAACAATATTGGTCTAATGCCAGTGATCAGTGTACGATCACTGCCGCTTGACAAACAGGAAAATAAAATTCTTAAAAATATTTTTGACATCCTTTTCGCGATAGCTTTTTTTGTGCTGCTTGGTTTTTGGTTGCTACCATTAATTGCACTGGCCATTAAATTAACTTCCAAAGGACCTGTTATTTTTAAACAGGAACGCTGGGGTCTCAACAACGAAAAAATTGTTTGCTATAAATTCAGAACCATGGTGGCCAACAGTTCCGATATTGATAAGAATGGATTTTACCACCAAGCAAGCAAGGATGATCCAAGGGTAAACTACTTTGGTGCATTTTTAAGAAGAACAAATATGGACGAATTACCCCAGTTCTGGAACGTGTTGCTGGGTAACATGTCGGTAGTGGGGCCCAGGCCGCACCCAACACCACTGAACCTTGAATCGATGCATAAGGTGGAAAATTATATGTTACGCCATGTGGTAAAACCGGGTATCACCGGGTGGGCCCAGGTAAATGGCTGCAGGGGAGAAACCAGGATTCCCGGATCTATGCAACGAAGGGTTAATTTTGATCTGTATTATATTCATCGCTGGACCTTTTGGCTGGATAGCCAAATTATTCTGCAAACAGCTATCAATGTTTTAAGAGGAGATCAAAATGCGTATTAAGTCTGCTATCCAACAAATCCCACTACGGCTTATCCTGATATGCATTTTGTGCGGATGCTACACCTGCCTGCAATCACAGGTAGTATGGGAATACCATGGGAAAGAAGTGTACAATTTTCTTTCCCGTATGGCACAGAAAGGAACCATACGCTTCGACGACAATATTCGCCCGCTCAGCAGAAAATACATTGCAGACTGTCTGGATTCTTTATCGCGTAAACCGCTGGCTGTAACAGAAAAAAAAGAACTTTCCTTTTACAGCCAGGAATATGGAAATGAAATGGACTCCTCACAATCGCCTGGTGAAGGAACTGCTTTTTTTAAAGCAGATAACTATAAGAGATGGCGCAGTTTTTCAGCGAGGACCAAAAACGCACTCCTGCAAGTGGACCCTGTTTTCACAGCTTCCACACTACACGGCAGCGGCAGGAGCGTGAACTTAAGCAGTTCTGGACTTAATTTTTGGGGATATATAGGCAAGAACTGGGGCTTCCAGTTTTTTTATAACGATATTTCAGAATCAGGTACAGGCATTGATTCCACCAAACAGGATACGCCAGAAACCGGTTTTATACGGAAAGATACCGCCGCACATAAAACCCTGAATTACTCTCACCTCAGGGGCAGTATTTCTTATAGCTGGAAAAACGGTTCGCTCAGTTTCGGACAGGACTATCTCCTGTGGGGATATGGAGAAAACGGCCGGATCGTATTGTCCGACAAAGCCCCTGCCTTTCCTTTTGTAAGATTGGATTACCAGTTGTTTCCCTGGCTGAAGTTCAACTACACCCATACCTGGCTCAATTCTAATCTGATCGATTCCAACCGCATCTATCCCAGGGGCAATAGTATTTATGGCAATACACGCGATCAGTATATTCCAAAATTCATGGCAACACATAGCCTGCAAATCAGGGCCACCAAAGGATTGGACATCTCCGTTGGAGAATCGATCGTATATAGCGACCGGCTGGATGTTGGTTATCTTTTTCCCCTCATGTTCTTCAAAGTGTATGATAATATCGTGAGCAATGGCAATATCCGCACAGGCTCCAATGGACAGCTGTTTGTACAAATAAGTTCCCGGAATAATATTCCTAAAACCCATCTATACGCAACCCTGTTTGTAGATGAGATCAGGATCGCAACGCTGTTCAATAAAAGCAAAAGCCGTAATCAGTTGGGCATTACCATAGGGGGTTCTGTAACTGATATTGGCCTGCCCTACCTGACGGTGGGTGTTGAGTATACAAGGATGAATCCTTTTGTTTACCGAAACCTCATACCGGCACAGGATTATACCAGCTATGATTATTCTCTGGGCGACTGGATGGGCAACAATTTTGACCGCATCATATACTCCCTTAAGTATACACCCCTTCCCCGTTTAAAATGTTTGTTCAGGTTCCAGTCAAGCCGCAAAGGCGGCCCAGGTACACTGGCACAGCAATATTTTCAATCCCCCCAACCCGGTTTTTTATTCGACTTGCGGTATAAGCGCGAAGAGTTCTATTTGCAGGCCGCTTATGAACTGGTCAACAACCTGTCGCTCAAAGCATTTTATAGTACCCTTACGGAAGATAACAGGATAACTGCCAAAAAAAATACAACGCAGGCAATCAGCTTAGGATTTACATATGGTCTGTAATTGTTTTTAGGGTTCATTTAATAGAAATGATTTTCATAGGCCCAGTAGTCGCCAAATGTTATAAGTGCAGGCATAACGTTTTAGATGGTAAATATTTTCGATATTTGCCATAACTAATTATTCCCAATGAACTTGAATACACCTAAAAAAATAGCTTCTTTTCTTTTTGTACTGATATCTATACTCTTATCCAATATAAGTTTTTCACAAAATACCAGCCTACCATCTTTACAGATGGGAAAAGTAAACCAGATGTCAGATCAGCAGATTATACAAATCTGGCAACAGTCCCAAAAAGCCGGCCTTTCGGAAAGTGATGCCATGAAAATGCTTGTAAAAAAAGGTATGAACCCTTCAGAAGTAAATAATTTCAAAAAAAGATTAGTCCAGTTACAGGGTGGTTCCAAATCTAAATTCAGCACAGCAACTATCATTAAGGATACAGCAGATTTTTTAAAAGACAGTTCTTGGGTTTTTGAAATACCACAGGTAAAGAAAAAGTCTAATTATTATGGTTATGAACTTTTCAGCAACCCCAATATCAGTTTTGAACCCAATTTACGAATCGCTACTCCAAGGAACTATGTTTTGGGCGCTGATGATGAGATAATGATTAATTATACGGGATTAAATGAAGCATCTACTGAAACAAAAATCAGCCCGGAAGGAACCATACAGATACCTTATGCAGGTGTAATATCTCTCAACGGATTAACCATTGAACAGGCTACACAAAAGATAAAAAGTAAAATGACAATGGCCTACCCTGCACTTGCATCAGGAAGAACCCAGGTTTTTTTAACACTTACCAATTTAAAAACAATACGGATAGCTGTCATTGGAGAAACTGAGCGCCCCGGTAATTACCAGGTGTCTTCACTGGCCAGTTTTTTCAATGTTCTTTACCTTGCAAATGGCCCATCAGAAAATGGCTCTCTACGAAAAATAGAGCTAATCAGGAACAATAGGGTAATGGAGACGATTGATTTTTATTCCTTCCTCGAGAAAGGATTGCTGAAAGAAATTCGTTTAGAGGACCAGGATATCATTCGTTTTCCACCTTATGTAAAAAGAGTATCACTCAACGGGGAAGTTAAAAGACCTGCCATTTATGAGTTGCTGGAAAAGGAAACCTTAGGTGAATTGATACAATTTGGCGGGGGACTTACCGAGGGTGCCGTAAAAGATGTGGCCAAAGTTGTTCAGATGGGTGATAAGGAAATGAAGATGAGAGATATTGCTGTTACGGATTTTAATTATTTCATTCCAAGAAACGGAGATTCGGTATTTTTTGAAAAGATTCTACCCAGATTTACAAACCGTGTAATTCTTAGCGGGGCAGTATACAGGCCGGGTAATTATGAACTTACGGATCAGCTATCCTTATCAAAACTTATTAAAAAAGCGGATGGTATTAAAGAAGATGCTTTTTTAAACAGGGGATACATTAAAAGAAGAACCGTGAAGGCAGAAAGGGAATTTCTTTCTTTTAACCCAAAAGAAATTCTGAATGGTAAACAGGCAGATATAATGCTGCTGCGCGAAGACTCCGTTTTCATACTATCGAAAGACAGCCTGCAGGATGTTCCAACAATAACAGTGGGTGGTAATGTAAGATCACCGGGTACTTTTCAATTCAGGGAAGGCATTTCGCTGGAAGATGTTATCCTCATGGCTGGCGGCTTTACCAATGATGCGGCCAATCACAAAGTGGAAATATCCCGGCTCGAAAAAAATAAAGCGGATACATTGGCCAACAAATTGATTGACCGTATTACCCTCGATGTAGATTCAAGTCTTCAGAATCAAAGCAGCAGAACCCTTTTAAAGCCTCTCGATTATGTGTTTGTACCGCGTTTATTAAATTACCGCAACCTGGGCATCGTAAAGATTCGTGGCGAGGCATTATATGCCGGTGATTATACCCTTGAAAAAAGAAATGAGACAGTGCAGGAAGTAATTAACCGGTCGGGCGGTATTTCGCCTTTTGCATCTATAACTGATGTTCAGGTTTTCAGGAAAGGATTACGCGTAGGTACCACCCTTTTATCGGATGGTTCAGGACACCAGGAAAAATTCCTGCTGCAACCCGATGACAGCATTTATATCCCAAAAAAGGACCCGTTTGTGGAAGTACAGGGTGCAGTATTCAATCCGCAGATACTCAGCTACGGATCGGATAATTTTATGTCCTACATATCAGATGTGGGCGGCATCACAGACAAGGGTAACCTGAAAAAAGCTTATATTCAATACAGTAACGGCATCAGCAGAAAGATACACCATTTCCTTTTTTTCAGAAGGTACCCGAAAGTATTACCGGGCAGTAAGATCATTGTGCCGGAGAGAACAGAATCGTTGCGTAAGGGCATATCCGTTATAGAAGTGTCTACCCTGCTTGGGGCGCTGGCAGCATTGGTAAGCGTTATCAGTATTCTCAAAAAATAATCACCGGTATTTAAAAAAGCATATTTCTACTCATGCAGTCATACCCAGAAAACATCCATTCCACCTCCGTTGAGGAAGAAGAGAATTTCACCTTTCGTAATCTTGTAAGGGAATGGTGGCTGAATATTCTCCATGGGTTACGTTACTGGCGCATCATTCTATTGATAAGCCTCTTGGGCCTACTGGCAGGACTGGGTTATGCCTGGATAAACCCAGTTACTTATTCTGCCAGGCTCACATTTGTAGTAGAGGAATCCAAAACCAGCGGTGGATCTATCGCTTCTGCTTTGGCTGGCTCCCTGGGGTTTGACATGGGTAGTCTTTCAGGAACCAATGGCGTGCTTGCCGGGGATAATGTACTGGAATTATTAAAGAGTTATACGCTGGTGAAGAAGACACTGCTCACACCTTACCGCGATTCAGGCTCCTTTTCGCTGGCCGACCAGTATGCAGAAGCCTATGGCTTAAAAAAGAAATGGCTCAACAGCAGCAAGGTTCATACTCAGGTGAGTTTTCCATCCGGCCAAAAGCAATTTACCAGGCTCGAAGACAGCCTGCTACAAACGCTCATGAAGAAAATTGTGGAAAAGGAATTGTCGATCGCAAAGCCGGATAAAAAGCTTGGCTTTTTTGAATTGCAAACCACCAGCAGGGATGAGCGGTTCAGCCAGCTTTTCTGTGAGCGCCTGCTCAAAATCACCACTGATTTTTATGTGGACACGAAGACAAAAAGGCTATCCAATAACGTTTACCGCCTGCAGAGAAGGGCAGATAGTCTTGGTGCGCTGCTTGATAAACGAACCTATTCCGCGGCTGAGGCAGACAGGCTTCTTCTCGATGCAAACCCGGCATACTCCTCTCCGATGGTAAACGCAGAGATCAGCACCCGAAATAAGTTCATTCAAAGCACGGTATATGGAGAAATCATCAAGAACCTGGAAATGAGCAAAACAGCGCTTATCCAGGAAACCCCAACCGTACAGATCGTAGATTACCCTGAATTGCCATTGAAACAAAATAAAACAAGTATGGTGCTTGCAATGTTGGGGGGAGCCTGCCTTGGGCTGATGATTAGCTTACTGTACTTCTCAACTGGCAGGAAAAAGACCGGCGAATTATAGGCGGTAAGAGAGAGAAATATTGGCGTGGAAATTCAATACATCATAACCATTCTCGAAATATGGTAGCCCTGGAAACACATAATATTCATAGTTGAGTGAACGTATCAACGAAAATTGAGAGGATAGTAATAATTTTTGATACTGCCAGTCAATATGCAGTGAAGTGGACAGATCTATCCAGTGGCGCGTATAGTCATTGGTAAGTATGAAAGCATTATAATAAAAATCATTGTTCCTAGCCACCCTTTCAAACAGCAAACCCAGTTTGGTAAAACCCCGTACCCAACTCAGATCAATCATTTCACTATTACTGCCGGGGCCAATGCCGGCACCCAGCACCTGGCCGTTGTGTGTATAGCCATGGCGAACATAAGGGTGGGTATACCAGCTGCTGGAGCTGGCAATAAGATCAGCTCTTGGTAGTTGCATTTGGGTAAATTCAGAAGCCAGTTCAATAAAAGCATTGTGTCTGGCAGGGAATAGTTTTCTGAATCCCGCCACATAAGCGCGAGGGTAGCCATTATCGGTAGCCAGGTTCAGCAGGCTGGGCGCTTTATCACTCCTGCCATACTCCATATACAATTCTGCTCTTTCTTCCGGCATTACGTACCGTGCAAACAAAGATCCCAGGTTAGCTTTTCGGTTATCTTTTTCGGCAGAAGATCTAATGATGCCGGAGAGGGGCAGCACATCGGCAATACCGCCAATATCTGTTCCATACAAATAAGATACCCTGGTAAATCCTACAAACAACCCTTTTATCCATTTGGGCTGCCAGGTAAGTTCAATGCCTGTTATATATCGTGATGCTTCTTTCTTAGGAATATACAATAAACGGTTACCATCATAACGGTTGGTTTCAGGCGGTAAAATTCCCGAAGAAGACAAGCTGCCTGCTATTACCTGTCCTTCAAATGATCCGATTCTGGTTTGAATGGGTTTAATTGTGTTAATGGTAGCATGAACAAAACCGGGCGCTTGGTTGCTCATCACTAGGGCATTACGCGTACCTGGTCCCCACCAAAGATTCTCGGTTGAAACACCCACTGAGATCGCGCTTGTATTATACCTAATACTTGATTGGCCGGGAAAGAAACGGGTATAGGCTTTGTTACCAAACCTTTCCGGAATATCGGATGTATTGAGCAGGCGGTAATAACGTTCCCAATAGGCGTCATAATGTTCGTGTGGAAACCCTTCAAAAGCGCTGTTTTGTGCATATACCAGTTCCGGCTTCAACTGTATGGATAAATGCCCGTAGGAAGCAGCTATTCCTCCAGATACCATTACTTGGTACCCTTTGGCGGGAATCATGGCGCCATCGTTCCATCCATAAGGGTGGCGGCTGTTAAATTGCTGGGTTATACTAACCGGCAAGGGATCTATTTTCCATTGGGAAGTTGTCTTTACCCGTTTAATCGCTTTAGGCCAGCTGATTAATGAATCCAGCATGTGATAGTTACCTTCAAAGGACCGGTTGGTTAATCCATTTGCCAGTGAACTCTTACCAAGTAGCTGGCTCCTGCGTACAAAATCATCTACACCATCTGCCAGTAAAGAAGCATTCTGCGCGTAACTATGCCCCATGCAACAGCATATACTAATGGCGCCAATAATCTTTTTCAGTTTGTATATATGCTTCTTTCCCATAAATTATTTTCCCAACCTGTTAACGGTCTAATTGCTGCTCTACTTGAGTTTTTGAATATTGTGTATTATACCTTTTGTACTATTTTATTTGTTCTAATACAAAACAATTTGCCTCTACCATAGGTGAACCCTTGTCGCTCGCGGCCCCGTCCTTGCGAGGAACGAAGCAATCTGTGGAGTGTAAGAACAGTGAAATGGCTATTCGGAAATATTTTTTCCACTCAATCAGTCTTCATTTTGTGACACAGATTGCTTCGTCGTTCCTCCTCGCAATGACGTTTGGAACGGCAATACCTTATCAATTTGCAGAATCATGTAGTAGTGTCCGGTTAAAATTTGGTACAATTTTTTATGCAGCTTTGATTTTTTTTGCCTGCCGGTAGGCAGGCAGGTTACTTTTTTGTATCAAAACAAAAAAGTAAATAACGTAACTGCTATCTGCAAGGGTTTAGATGAATAAACTACCTAATCCTATTATTATGATTTAAAATAAAAAAGTAACAGCTACCCTGGTATGCAAATTAAACCTGTTAACATCCCGCTGCCAGGCATACTGGCTGCTGTTGATAAACTGAAACTTACCTGACAAAACCAGGTTCTTATATTTATATTGGGGAAGAATACCGATGCTATAATCGATCCATTTATACAGATGATATTGCGGGTCACGCTCCACTCTTTCAAATAATACGCCCAATTGTTTCCAGCCTTTTACCCAGGTGGCTGTTACACTCTGCACATTGGCACCCAGGCCGGCTCCTGCACCTAAGATCTGATTCTCATGCGTATATCCCTGCTTAACCTCACCATGTACATACCAGTTACCTGCCTCCCGCACAAGGTAATCAGGCGACTGACTCATTTGAACCATTTCAAAACCGAAATCCAGGTAAGCATCTTTTTGAAGCGGAAATATTTTTTTTATACCAACGATATAAGCTGCAGAATGGGTGGGTCCCATTACATAGTCGCGAACATTCTGGTTATAATCATTAAAGCCATATTCTATATAAAATTCTGTTTGTGCCTTAGGCAGTACCCATCGCATAAAAAAAGAAGCCAGCTGATCGGTACGAAGCGTATCATCTCCCTGGGCATTTTGTTTTTGAAAAGCTTTTGTCAAAACGGGTATATATTCATTCAGAAAAGAACCCGCCGAAAGTGTAATGTCTTTTTTATATCGTTGCAACCCTCTGGTCATACCTAAAAATAACCCCGGCACCCATTTGGGATGATAACTGATCGCATAAGCGCTTAGATATCTGGAGCCCTTGTAGGGTAAGGAGGCAGTTTTCAGGTTAAAGTTTTCAAAGGCCCAGTTCTCGTCTGCTGTGAGTTTAGCACCGATCAACTGCCATTCAAAACTGCCGATGGGCGTGTTAAGTGGCTTTTTACTGCTTAAAAAACCATGAAGAAAACCCGGGGCATTATTACTCATTAATAAAGAACTATGTCTGCCTGGGCCCCACCACAAATTTTCAGTTGACAGACCAATAGATACTGCTCCTGTTGATAATCGTATACTGGATTGACCAGGAAATATTTTTTGATAGGATCCCTTAGTACTGGTTCCATAATCCACATTACTTTCATATGCAGAATTTGCAGCGTATACTAATTCTGGCTGCAATTGTATTTCCAGCGGACCTACTGCTGCGTAAAAACCAGCGCTGATCATTGTTTGATATCCCTTGGCGGCAATCATCGCCCCGTCGTTCCAGCCATATGGGTGATGGGTATTGAATTGTTGTATGAGGGAAACAGGTAAAGGAACAAACCTGCCATGATTCTTAAAAAAATAAACCGGCTTCCTATAATCAGTATGGCTATTACTGTCAATCAAATGATAGAGTTGTGAACCGGATATTGACTGACTAATATTGAGTGGCCGTATCGTGAAAGAAATAGAGGAGTCAGTTTTACTCATCAATTGAAATGACCTGGCAGCCGCATCTGTTATGGACCCTATGGGTATGGTTTGTGCGGGTAGCGCAGAAGAAAAGAGAATTGTAATAAACCCGGAAATAATATAACGCGTAAGTGCCATTATTTTTTTAATCACTATTAAAAAAAGTAAGTAATGAGGCAGAGGTAGAATTTTTTGCAACTGACGGGGAACTGCTTATGAATTAATGCTATGGTAGCAATTCAAAATAAATACAATACGCAACAACTGGGTATCGTTAACCTACTCTATTGATAGAAATTACATTATTGCTCTCTTTATCAAGGCTTTCAAAAACCGAATTATTACTTACGAACTCCGGTACAAGTTCTTTCATTTTGCCCACAATTGCCATTGAACTCTGTCTACGTTTTGCGAATGCAAACAGTTCTTCAAACTCATGCTGCATATCAACAAGATGGTCATACCGCACTTTCGCTATCATGATCTTCTCATGATAGGTAGGCAAGGTATTTTCAGAATCTGTCAATAGTTCCTCATATAGTTTCTCACCGGGGCGTAAGCCTGTATACTTGATATCTATATCAATTCCAGGAACAAGCCCATACAAACGTATCATTTTTTTTGCCAGTTCAACAATGGCAACTGGCTTACCCATATCAAAAACAAATATTTCACCGCCTTTACCCATGGAACCCGCTTCCAGTACTAATTGACAGGCCTCGGGTATGGTCATAAAAAAACGTGTAATATTAGGATGGGTAACCGTAATCGGCCCTCCCTTTTCAATCTGTTCTTTAAAACGAATTATGACCGATCCATTAGAACCAAGCACATTACCGAATCGCGTAGTAATGAATTTTGTTATGCCACGGGTAGGAACATTTTTTTCAGTGCCTTCAGTATGGTTTAATTTGTAATGAAGTTGCTGCACATAGGCTTCGGCCAATCTTTTGGATGCACCCATTACATTGGTAGGGTTTACAGCCTTATCAGTTGAGACCATTACAAAACGCTGTACATTGTATTGTACAGAAAGATCAGCAATGATCTTTGTACCCATTACATTAGTCAGAATGGCTTCAGATGGGCAAAGTTCCATCATCGGCACATGTTTGTAGGCTGCAGCATGGTATACATAGTGCGGTTCAAACATGCTGAATAATTCCTGCATACGTTCTTCATTGTTCACATTACCTAAAAAAGAAACGCAGTTTGTTGTAGTTTTTATATCCTGTAATTCCAACTCCATCTGATGAAGCGGGGTTTCGGCCTGATCGCAGAGTACGATAGTTTGTGGATTGAATTTCAACAATTGCCTTACTATCTCACTTCCGATAGAACCTGCAGCCCCGGTTACCAATATTCTTTTATTGCTAATTTGGCTGGCAATCTCTTCGTTATTGATACGGATAGGTTCACGCTCCAATAAATTTTCGATCTTAATGGTTTGTAATTGACGTGCAGAGAACTGACCGTTGATCCATTTATCTAACGGTGGAACATTTAAAACTGTAATATCATGGTCGAGGCAGAAATCAACAAGCGCATTTTTTTTGGCAGGAGCTATGGTAAAAGCAGCAATGATAAGCTCATCAATTTTCTGACTCTGTGAAAGAGATTGCAGATCGAGGGTATGCTGTATCTTAATGCCATCTACTACCTTGCCTACTTTACGGAGATCATCATCTACAAAAGCAACAATGTTTACATTAGAAGTAGCATCATGTTCCAAAACACGCTTGGTAGCAAAACCCGCTTCTCCAGCTCCATATATAATAACATTCTTACGGTCCATTTTATAACTCCGCAGGTAAGAAAAAGCATACTTAATCAGTACACGGTAAGAAATCAGGAAAAGGAAACTGAACAATGCATAAATGATCAATGTTACATTTGAGAAGGAAAGCGCCCCACCTGAATTAGAAGCCACAAGGCTGATAAAAAATAAAACACTCGTGGTCATTGCAATCGCATAGCAGATACGCAAAGCATCCTGCACACCTGTATATCGTATAATACCTGCAAAGGTTCTGAAATTGATAAATACTATAGAATTGATAAGTACAAGTATCAGCAGATTTCCACTTAGGTCGCGAATATTAATACCATCCATGGAAAGATTAAACCTGATCAGGTAAGCGAAAACAAGGGCAAAGCAACATATCCCCAAGTCAATCATGAAAATAATCCAGCGGGGAACAATGTTTATTTTTTTGAACATGTATTTTGATTTGGTAAAGTCAATACGCCTTAAACAAACGATGGCTACCTTCCAACCGGAGTCTAAATATAATATATATTAGAAGAAGTACAAATAAACTTGATATTGCTATCAAAGGCTCTCCTTTTTGATAAGCAAGGATCACACAGATATTACATAAAAATTGTATGCCTGCATACAGGATACTCACACTAACATGCCCCATCCCCGCTTCATTAGCTAAATACTGGTAAAAATGGGATCGATGTGCTTTAAAAATAGGCTCTTTTCTAAGTATTCGGCATATTATGGTAAACACTGTATCCAATCCATACACCGCTAATAATAAAATCCAACCGGCAAAACCCGTTTTTACAAAAAGACTGAGGAGCAAAAAACAGATTATGAAGGCAATAGACACACTTCCTACATCTCCCGCAAAGCAACGGGCCTGCTTTCTGAGGTTAAAAAAAGAAAATACAAGAAGGGAAGCTAATAAAGAAACAAAAAACAGATCCGGCAGCAGTAAAACGAAAGTATGATTGATCCAGTACAAAGTGCCAAGTGTAACCAGCGAATACAAGGCGGAAATTCCATTAATACCATCCATAAAGTTATACGCATTAATAATTCCGGTAACCATGATGAATAATAAAAATAATGCCATAACAGGAAAAACAGGGATTACCTGCCAAAGTAGTAATGCAACCGAAAAGCTCTGAATTATTAAACGAAGTTTGTTATTCAGCGTAATCATATCATCCAATAAACTTATGGTGCTGATTGCTATGATACCCATCGAAACATAGATCCATCCCGTGTATTGGGTAACAACTAAAGGAATCAAAAAGGCTAGTGGAAAAATAATCCCTCCTCCCCTGATGGTAAGGGTTATATGTGAGCTTCGGTGATTGGGTTTGTCAATGATATTGTATTTATCTGCGATGTAAAAATATATTAGTTCCACACCAAAATAAAATATGATAATAAAAACAAAATTACTCATCATGCATAAATGATTGAATGGTTGTACGCAAACCGTCTTCTGAACTTACGGGTAAAGGCTTTCCTATAGCATTAACCAGTTTTTTATTGCTCACCACATAATTTTCAGTGAGTTTTTGTAAACGCTCAGTAGTTAAGGGAAGATGCAGCCAATCACCTATTCTGGCAATTAATTTAATCCATTTTCGGGGTATAAGCCATACCCTTGCTTTTATCGATAGGGTTTCTGCCATTACTTGAATTATCCGGTTGGTAGACAATGGAATATCATCTGCAATATGATAGACACCTGATGCTATATCTTTTCTTTCAATCAATTCTTTGATTACAAAGCAAAGGTTCTCAACGCTGAGAAAGGAACGTTTGTTATCAAATGCGGCCAAAGGATATGGAATACCTTTCTTTACCACATTGAAGAGCAAGTTCAAATTACCTTTATTACCCGGACCCTGTATCATGCAGGGACGAAGTATATAATATGATTTACTAGCAGGTAACCCACAACTTTTAATGTATTCTTCAGCCATTAATTTAGACTTCCCGTAATCTGTTTGTGGAGAAGGCAGATGGTTTTCATCCAGAAAACCTTCTTCGACCGAATCGGCTACTGCTTTTACTGAACTGATGAAGATAAATTTGGATGCTTCTGACCTGAGAAATGCACCATACAGTTTTTTGGTAATTTCAAAATTAACGTGGCGATATTCATCCGGATCTGATTTTATTTTCAAGTCGTGTGCTTTACCGGCCAGGTGTATAACAGCATCTGTGTGTATAATCTTAGATTCATTCAATTCGCCGCGCAACTGCAGGTGAGTGAATGCATATTTATCTTTTTCAAGATATTTATACAGGTTTTTTCCTACAAAACCTGATGAACCGGAGATGCAAATTTTTATCATAGTATCAGGATAGTAAGCGGTTACCCAAGTGGATATATTGCGCAACCACTGCGGTCTTTGAATAGCTTTGCTGTATCACTTCAAATCCATTTTTTCCCATTTTTTTCAGAATTGATCTGTCGGCAAGAATTTTTTTTAATATGTTTTCAATCTCAACGAACTTTTTTTCACTACTTCCTTCAGTAATCAGGAAAGCACAATTTTTATTTTGTAGAAAATGGTACAATGGCGTGTTCAAACCTGAAGTAATAAGTATCGCTTTTTCGCAGGACATAATAGTATATACTTTTGAAGGAAATCCCTGCCCTTCCATTTGCGGATTCATAAAGATAAAATGGAGATCAGCATAATTGGCCAATTCTGCCATGCATTTTCTTGGCTGATATGGTAAAAGCTGCACATTCGATAATTTTCTTTGTCTAACAAGCTGCTCCAGTTTTTCTTTAGCCACTCCTTCCCCTATTACCAGAAAGATAATCGGTTCGTTAATAAATCGTGCAGCAGTTTCAAGTAAGGGATCCCAATCCTGTGCATGCCCTATATTACCTGCATACATAATTTTTAATAGTTGCGTATCAGGAAAAACACTCCTGTCAAGATTAAGCTTGTCATTATCAATCGGTTTGTAAATATCCGTATCAACAAAATTTGGAATGACTACTAATTTTGAGGGGGTTTTAAAACGGCTAATTATTGTTTTATAAAAAACATCATCAATAGTTGTTACTGCATCAGAATAATTATATACAAAACTTTCGAAACTTTTTAAGACAGTTAAAAATAAACCTGGTTTTAGGTTCCCCTGGTTGATGAGAAAGTCGGGATAAATTTCCTGCACGTTGTAAATTACTTTTGCTCCTTTTAACTTACCAATAAGAATGGATACAATTCCGATGGTTAAGGGTGGTGATGGAGACAGGATGAGTGAAATATTACGCTGGGTCAACCCCAGGATAAAAGAGATGATATGTAAAAAAATAAATCCGGCAACACGGGCCGGAAAATTTTTAAATTTTTTTTGCGGTACATGATAAACAGGGATGCCGTGAAAAGCACTTTTATAAAATATACCTCCCCAGCAACGCTTTAATGGCTGTTTATTTAATTCTTGCTGCACTAGGTTGTAATGCGGCGTAGTGGTCAATACCACAACCTCGTATCCGCATTCTTTAAATCCGACTGCAATATCATTATACAGATAAGCAGTAGAAACGCCATCGGGGCTAAACACCAAACTATGAATCAATATCTTCTTCTTCACGTGCTATTACTTATTCGGACCAAACTACTCTTTTAATATAATCGGTATACGATAAAATTATTCTCACCACTTTGTCGGCGACATTCGGCATGGCATAATCATGCACTAGCCTGAATGATCTTTCCTCACCTCTTTTCTGTTTATCTAACTGTTCCAAAACTTGCATAATACGTGTTGGATTAAGCCCTACCATCATAACGGTTGCTTCTTCCATTGCTTCAGGCCGTTCATGTGCATCCCTAATATTTAAGGCAGGGAAATTCAAAACAGATGATTCTTCAGATATAGTTCCGCTATCGGATAAAACCGCAAAGGAATTGAGTTGAAGGGCATTATAATCGTTAAACCCCATCGGCTTTAAAAACTGAACTTCGGGCTTCATTTTAATATTTTTTTCCTCTATCATTTTCCTCGTTCTTGGGTGTGTGGATACGATAACAGGAAATCCATATTTTTCTACAATGGTGTTTAGGCTCTCCATTAATCCCTTAAAATTTTTTTCGTTGTTAATATTTTCTTCTCTATGGGCGGAAACAACAAAAAATTTATAGGGTTCCAGGTGTAACATTTGCAGTATGCCTGACGATTTTATCTGGGGGAGATAATGATGCAGTACTTCAAACATGGGTGAGCCTGTTTTAATGATCCTGTCTGCGGGCAAACCTTCACGCAGTAAATATTCCCGTGCTATGCTACTGTATGGCAGGTTAATATCTGAGATATGATCAACAATCTTCCGGTTGGTTTCTTCCGGCACCCTTTGATCAAAACAGCGGTTGCCTGCTTCCATATGAAAAATAGGGACATGTTTTTTCTTGGCTGGTATGGCACATAAACAACTGTTCGTATCGCCCAATACCAAAAAAGCATCAGGCTTTACATTATCAAGCACCGGATCGATAGCGATCAAAATATTGCCGATTGTTTCCATTGGGGTCTCCCCTGCAGCATTTAAAAAATAATCCGGTTTGCGTATGCCCATGTCTTCGAAAAAGATCTGGTTCAATTCATAATCATAATTTTGACCAGTGTGTACGAGGATATGCTCTATTGCAGGAGACTCATCAAGCTTAGACATCACCCGAGACAACCGTATGATTTCCGGACGGGTGCCTACAACTGTCATTACTTTTAATTTCGGAATCATAATCAATTATTTTACTACAGCCATCTTATCAATGGCCACACAATTATATTGTTTCAAAAAAAGTATCAGGGTCTTCGCTATTATATAACTCATTTATCCAAAAAATAGTATACAACTCATCCGATCCTATGTTTTTTATATTATGGATAGTCCAGACAGGCATGTCTACATAGGAAGGTTCATCACCCGAAAGATAAAGATCAATTACTTTATCTGTACCCACCTTTTTAAGCTGTATAAGTGCTTTACCTTTAATTACAGTAAAGCGTTCGATCTTTCGGGTATGAAAATGATTTCCTCTGGTCGCACCGGGTAATGTGGTGGAAAAGGATATCTGTCCATTGATATCATTTCCTAACCGTATAATCTCAGAAAAAGATCCCCTGGTATCGGTATGCACTATCAGCTTTACCGGAAATGTCTTTTCTATATCTACATAACTTCTGAAAGTATTGAACAGGTTTAGTTCCAGTTCATTCTTAATTTCAGGAATCATACCGTGCTCAAGATAATTCTCTTTAAATCGCATGAGTATACCTAGTATTTCAGAAACTTTTACGGCAGCTGTGTTAGGTATGTTATGTTCTGAAATGGCTGTATCTGATTCACTGATTTTAATGATCGCATCCGCCAGTTCACCCACATAAATCAGTTTTAATTCACCATCAACATCTATTCGAGGGATCTCATTATGTGTGAGCTGGTAACAGAAGGTAGCGATAACTGAATTATAATACGGAGTGCCGAATGACCCATAAACATTTGGAATAATAAGGCCGCTGAATTTACCATTGCTTTTACTTGCCCATTTACTTAATAATAACCTTGCTTGTTTTTTTGACCTGCCGTACAAGTTATCTTTTTCTTCCTGTGTAGAGGATGAAAATATGATATGTGATTTTTTATTTGTCCTTCGCAAGGAGGCAACCAATTTTTCTGCGAGTTCAATATTTGTTTTGTAAATAATTTCAGCATCAGCATGCCTGTTCATTCCTGCTAAATGAACAATTACGTCGCAGTTTGCAACAAATTCATCAAGGAGGGTTTCATTGTCAAAATATTTTTTGTCAAAATCAACTCTCTCAAATTTGTCCTTATAAAGTCCAAGCGTATTAAATACGTGTGTTCCAATAAAGCCACTTTGGCCAGTAACTCCTATCTTTTGCATACTTTTCAGTTACCGTATTTTATTTATGATAAAACATATTAGTCAGGGTATTGTATTGTATCAATTTCTCCAAGTATTTCCTTTTTGATAACAGGAAGTTTTTTCAGCAGTATTTTCATGCCTTCTATATCCAACCTTTGCGTATTATGAGAATGATATTCCTCCAGAGAAGCCACTTCAGGTTCTCCTTCTGAAAAATATTGAGCATAATTCAGATCACGGTTATCAGCCGGAATACGGTAATAGCCGTCAAGGTCATCCGCTTTTACCATATCCTCGCGGTTTACCAGTGTTTCGTACAATTTTTCTCCATGTCTTGTTCCAATGATCTTGATCTCATTATTTGACTGGTACAATTCGATCAGTGCCTGGGCCAATATTTTAATAGTAGCAGCCGGTGATTTCTGAACAAAGAGATCGCCCTGTTTGCCATGAATGAATGCATATAAAACGAGGTCTACCGCATCTTCCAATGTCATCATGAAACGTGTCATATTTCCATCAGTGATGGTAAGGGGTTGGCCGGCTTTAATCTGCTCAATAAAAAGAGGGATAACAGAACCTCTCGAGGCCATTACATTTCCATAACGCGTACCGCAAAAAATCGTTTTGGTATCATCTAAATTTCTGGATTTTGCAACCATTACTTTTTCCATCATTGCCTTCGACATACCCATTGCATTGATCGGGTAAGCCGCCTTATCGGTACTTAACACCACTACTTTTTTTACGCTATGTTTTTCTGCGGCAGTAAGTACATTGTCTGTTCCAAGGATATTGGTTTTAACTGCTTCTAACGGAAAAAATTCGCACGAAGGGACTTGTTTCAGTGCGGCAGCATGAAAGATATAGTCTACACCTTTTACAGCATTTTCAATACTCGACAGATCACGCACATCACCGATATAAAATTTTGCCTTGTTATTATTTAGCCTTTTACGAAGGTCGTCCTGCTTTTTTTCATCACGACTAAATATTCGAATCTCTTTAATATCTGTATGCAAAAAACGCTGTAATACTGCATTTCCGAAAGAACCTGTTCCGCCTGTTATCAATAGAATTTTGTTTGTAAACACTTTTTAAATTATTTTATGAATGAAATTTTTATGTGAAAAAAATACTTACTAATATCGGCTAACATCATATTTTGCAATTCCCCTAAATAACTCAATTGCAGCATCCAGCTTAAATGACTTTGACAGGGCTATAGATGCTACGGTTTTCATTATTTCGTCTTTGCGCTGTTAATTATCAGATTATACAGGGAATATGATTTTTTT
>JBBRHM010000008.1:0-46153 GCA_038222655.1 Chitinophagales bacterium
CCAATAACCAGTTGTGTTGAAAGTTGTTGTTGGTCAGGCGACCAACAACGGCAGTGAGAAATATTTATGCCACATCTTCCCCGGAAGAAGCTCCCAGTAAGGCAAACCAATCTTCTTTTTCCAATGTAATGGAAGCGGCCATCTTTGCCTGCAATAATCTTTCTATTTTGGTAGTACCTATTACAGAAATAATTCCTGAGGGATGTGTATGCAGAAAAGCAAGTAATATTTCATTCAAACCGGTATTGTATTTTTCCGCTAATGCCGTTGCCACCGATACAATACTTCTAAACCTGGGATGAGTTTCATCTGTAAATAAACCACCACCCAGTGGCGCCCAGGCCATGGGAATAATTTTGTGTTTGCTGCAATTCTCCAAACTTCCATCTGAAAAAGCAGTCAGGTGCATAATGGAAATCTCTAACTGGTTATAATCAATGGTAGTATGGGTAGCCAACATATCTGTATGCTGCGGAAGAAAATTAGACACACCAAAAGCCAGTATTTTTCCCTGTTGTTTTAATTGTTCTATGGCTTCCGCTACTTCAACAGGATCTAATAAAGGATCAGGTCTGTGTATCAGAAAAACATCAATATAATCTGTCCCGAAATTAGTCAGGGAACGCTCTACAGAGCTGATGATATGCTTTTTAGAAGTATTATAAGATTTAATGCTGTGCAGAGGCCGGTTTGATCCCACCATCTGTATGCCGCATTTAGTGATAAGTTTCAGGTGCTGGCGCAGAGAAGCATCTTCCTTTAATGCATCACCAAATTCTTCCTCTGTTGTATAATCACCATAAATATCTGCATGATCAAAACTGTTGATGCCATGCTGCAGGCAGGCTTCGATCATTTGCCTGTAGGCTGCTGTAGAAAATTCGGCGCCCCATTTCCCCCAGCGCATGCAACCGGCTACCGGCGAACTGATCGTGTCTGATTTCATAAGTCAAATGTAAGGAATACTCACACCACCCCTGCTTGCTTTACTGACTTTGTCAGGAAAGCAAGCCCCCTGCTTGTTAAGGAAGGGAATACATAAAAAAGTCCGGCAGAAGCCGGACTTGAGTAGTTTAATTAAAGTGTTGGGATTAATACCTGTTGTATCCACCACCACCACCACCGCTGTTGCCACCACGATCGCGGTTATATCCGCCACCGCCGCCGCTGCTACCGCCGCGGCTTCCGCCGCCGCCGCCATAACCGCCACCACCACGGCTTCCGCCGCCACCGCCACCGAAACTCTTCTTCTTGAAGCCGCCTCTTTCTCCTTCCGGACGTGGGGTAGATTCGTTAACAACAATCTTACGACCTAAAACATCAGTGTCGTGAAGTGCTGCGATGGCAGTACGTGCTGCTTCATCATCAGCCATTTCAACAAAACCGAAACCTTTGCTGCGGTCGTTATTAAATTTGTCGGTAACAATTTTGGCGCTGGTTACTTCGCCATAGGGTGCAAACAGGTTTTGCATGTCTTCACTGGTCATGTTCCAGTTAAGATTTCCAACGTAAATGTTCATGTTCTAAAAAAAATTAAGTGATCAAAAACCAATGAGTCAACAGTAACCAAGAATCCTGAAGCATTTACGTGAAAACCTTCGAGAAATGGAAGAACTGCCATTGGACTACCGAAGATATGGATTTTATGGATTTCCTATATTTTTTTTAAAATGAGACTGGCGGCTCTGTTCAGGCCTTTTTGGACAGAAATCTGACTGCTCGAGAAAGGGTAAACAGGCTTAAATGTTTGAATTTGATTGCATTAAGTCATAGAGAGTCATAGAGGTGCGTTTCTCTTTTGCTTTTTCAATACCCAAACAGGCAGAAGGAGAAATGAGTAAGCTTACTTTATGTAGAAGTTTTGTCCCTGTCTTTTTTATCCGCCCGAGGCAAACCTAGTAAAAATAAAAGCCCGTTCGAAGAACGGGCTTTTATAAAAAAAAGATAAATACTTTTATTCTGATACTACTTCAAAATCAATTTCCACAATGTTTCCGTTACCAAAATCAATGGAGGCTTTGTGTGTACCTAATTCTTTTACTTCATCAAGAATAGAAATACGCTTGCGGTCTATGTCGTAACCTTTCTGGTCGCGTATAGCGCGCGTAATCTGCAAAGAAGTAACGCTACCAAAAATCTTTCCACTGGTTCCGGTTTTAGCACCGATAGTAACAGGAGAAGATTTTAATACTTCGATTACTTTATTGAGTTCGGCAAGCATTACTGCTTCTTTTTTATTTTTTACCTTAAGGCGTTCTTCCTGTTGCTTTAAGTTTGATGCATTGGCTTCTACCGCCATTTTTCCCGGTATCAGGAAGTTGCGTGCATAACCATTCTTTACAGTTACCAGCTCATTGCGGCCACCCAGGTTATCTACGTCTTGAATTAATATAACTTGCATAATTTGTTTTTTAGTCCCGAGAGCCCAGTAATTTTTTGTTACTGTCTCCCGCCGCTGGCGGGATTAGGGAAGGTTACTAATGTCTATTTCAATAAATCGGTTACATAAGGTAACAAAGCCATCTGACGGGCTTTCTTAACTGCATCCTGTACTTTACGCTGGTATTTCAAAGAGTTTCCTGATAAACGGCGTGGCAATAATTTACCCTGCTCATTGATAAATTTTTTCAGGAAGTCGATGTCTTTATAATCAACATATTTAATACCATATTTTTTGAAGCGACAGAATTTTTTCTTTGGCTTCTCCTGCTTAATGGCGGTCAGGTATTTGATTTCATTCTTTGCCATGGTTACGCTTCGATTTTATCCTGCATTGCAAATCCGCCATTTCTTTTTACGTGGTTGTACTCGACGGCGTATTTATCGAGACGGGTAATCATGTGGCGCATGATCTGCTCATCGCGCAACATTTGGATCTTCAGTTTTTCATTCAGATCAGAAGGACCTGTGAATTCGAGAAGCCAGTAAATACCGGTTGTTTTTTTCTGGATAGGGTAAGCCAGAGATTTTAAGCCCCATGGGTTGCTGTGCACTGTTGCGCCACCCAGTTCTGTGATCAGGTCGGAATACTTTTTCTGAGAAGCTTTAAAATCTTCTTCAGAGAGTACCGGAGTAAAGATCACCATCAATTCGTAACTGTTCATTACTTAATTTTTAGGTTGTAAATTGGTTTATCCCAATGGACATCCCGCCTGGGGCGGAAGAATCTGCCAAAACAGATTTGGGGCTGCAAAGGTAGGGAAATACAGTTACCAAGTAGCAATTAGTAGCTAGTTATTTACAGAACGGGCGCGGTTTTCACCTGATTTTTGGAAAAAAACTGTTTCAGCCCTTCGGGCCTAGATTACTGTATGTTTTTTACTAATACGATATATGTAGGGAAATGGTCACTGTAGCCACCTCGGTAGGTGTTACCATCCCAGGTGCGCATGGGATAGTCCTTGTAACGTCCTGTATTTTCCTTCATAAAATCACGTGAAAATATAACGGGATGATGATAAAACAAACCAGGTTGATGGCTACTGAGCCAGGATTGGGAAAGAAGAATCTGGTCAAACAGTCCCCAGATATCCCTATTGGCAAGTGTACCGATACCGTTGGCGTATAATGCTACCCAGGGATTGAATAACTGACCGGGTTGCAGGCGTAATCTGTTTCCCGATGCCTGTAATATATCCTCAATACTGCGGCTGTCGGGGTCATCGTTAAGATCGCCCATAACCATAATTTTGGCCATGGGGTCTTTTTCCAAAATGGTATTGACATGTTTTCTGCATACAGCTGCTGCTGCTTCCCTGGCGGGCGAACTTCTTTCTTCACCACCTCGCCGGCTTGGCCAGTGATTAACATACAGATGAATGGTTTCGCCGGCGAGTTGACCTTTTACGTATAAGATATCACGGGTATAATATGCCTTCTTGCTGTTACCCGGCATTTGGACAAAAAGTTTTTCTGCTTTCTCCGGTGTAAAGTAGTTGGGTTGATATAATAATGCAACATCAATACCCCGTGGATCTTTTGAATCGAAATGGATTATTTCATAATGTCGGTTTTGTAATAAGCGATGACGAATAAGATCATTCAATACCGTGTCATTTTCGATTTCAGCCACGCCCAGTAATACAGGTCCGGCAGGAGTAATATCTGTTCCAATCAGGCTGATTACTGTGGCGAGTTTGGTTACCTTATCTCTATAAATATTGCCGGTATATTGTTTACTGCCGGAAGGGGTGAAATCATCATCATTCACCATAGGATTATTGACTGTGTCATAAAAATTCTCCAGGTTATAAAACGCAACGATACAGGCTCTGTATTTTTTAGTCTGCGCCGAAGCGGCATACAGTATCCATAGTGCGGAAAAAAATAGAATACACTTTTTCATTTGATCATGTAAAGAATAAACCTACCGTGTTTTTTATTTCCCCGATTACGTATTTACCGTAAAAAACAACGGTGCTATTGCGGATTCATCTGCATGCAATTATTTTTATATCCTGTTTGTATCTTCTTTATTTCTCCCGCTTTTTAAGTACGATAAATTTTTTATGCAAAAAAAAACCGGGCTACTGGCCTTACTAAGTATTGGTTTATTTACTTACGCACAGCCACAAAAAATAAAAAAGTATACGCATGCTGATAGCCTTACGGTTAGTGGTTGGAGAGAAGAACCATGGAATGATCTGCCGGCAATTAGTTTACATGAAGACAGTAAAGCAGATGATAGTTACTCTTTCATTCCTTCGCTGTTAACTGCTAACCGTGATGTGTTTATGACAACAGCGGCTTTTCATTTTAATGCCGTCCGTTTCCGGATAAGGGGATATGACGGGGGATATGTCAGCACTTTTGTTAATGGAATACTTATGAATCATCCGGAAGATGGGTATAGTCCCTGGAATTTGTGGAGTGGCCTGAATGATGTAACCAGGAACGCACAAACATTTTTAGGTCTTCGTGCAACTGATATTGCTTTTGGAAATGTTGGTAATACAAGCAGTATAGATATTCGCGCGTTTAAACAAAGAGCGCAAACGCAATTCAGTTATGCTTTTTCGAACAGAAGTTTTACAAACCGATGCATGTTCACCCATAGCAGGGAATTGAATAAAAAAGGATGGGCATTTAGTTTGAGTGCCAGTTGGCGTTATGCTTCTGAAGGATATGTGGCAGGTACAAGTTATGGGGGTGCAAGCTATTTTATTGGTGTAGATAAAAAAATCAGCACCGGTAAAATGATATCGCTGGTATGGTTTGGTGCTTCAACAAACAGTGGAAAGCAATCTGCTAACACAGAAGAAATGGCGCAATTGCTGCATACGCATTATTATAATGCTTACTGGGGATTCCAGAATGGTAAAAAAAGGAATGCGAATATGGTAAGCGCTCATCAGCCTGTGTTGATTCTTACCTATGATCACCGCATCAATAACCATAGTTCTTTACAAATATCACTGGGTGCTATAAGCGGCCCCAAAAGCAATACAGCATTGGATTGGTATAAGGCAGCAGATCCCAGACCGGATTATTACAGGTATCTGCCGGGCTATCAAAAAGATAGTGTTATACGGTTTGCAGTAGCGGATGCGATCAGGGAATACCCATCTCTGCAGCAGGTAAACTGGGGCAGGTTATATGAGGTGAACCGTAACAGTTATGAAACAATAAAAGATGTTGATGGAGTTACCGGAAATTCATTTTCAGGAGTGAGATCTCATTATATACTTGAAGAGCGTGTAAGCCGCGTACAACGGTTTGATTGGAACAGCGTATACAATACTACCTTAAATAAAGGCATTTCTTTTACGGGTGGTATTTCATTCCAATGGCAGCAAAGCCATCATTATAAAAAGGTTAATGACCTGTTGGGCGGAGCGTACTATGTTGACTGGAATCAATTTGCAGAAAATGTGTACGGGAATGATCAGTCAGTCATTCAAAATAATCTTAACCGGCCAAACCGGGTATTACATGCCGGAGATATATACGGGTATGATTATTTAGTAAGAACGAATCTTGCCAAAGTGTGGGCACAGATGGTAGCATCAAAAAAACGCGTGGATTTTTTTGCAGCAGCCGAAATGAGCTATACCAATTACCTCCGGGAGGGAATTATGCGCAATGGTTTGTTTCCGGATAATTCTTTTGGACGATCGCGTTTACATGAGTTTACCAATTATGCCGGTAAGGCAGGAATTACGTATAAAATAAATGGGCGCAAATACCTTTATCTCTCTGTTGCTATTCTATCTAAAGCACCGTTGTTTACTAATGTGTTTATTTCTCCACGCACCAGAGATACAGAACAGGAAAGCATTAGCAGTGAAAACATACAAAGTGCAGAGGGGGGCTACCTATGGAACACACCGGGTATCAAATTAAGACTCACAGGCTACCTGTCAAGGTTTTACCATGGAATGAATGTGACTACTTTTTATCATGATGGTTACCGGAGCTTTATGAATTATGCCTTATCCGGTATTGATAAATTGCATTTTGGAACTGAGTTGGGTGGTGAAATCAAACTATCCGCACAGGTTAGTTTTACCAGCGCTTTGGCATTTGGGAGGTATTATTATCACAACCGGCCACAGGTTACCGTGAGCACAGACAATGATGCCTATGTTACAGAAAGAGGGTTTATATATTCACAAAATTTTAGAGTAGCCGGAACGCCGCAGGAAGCATATAGTGCAGGGGTTGCTTACCACTCATCGGGTTCCTTTTACCTTAACCTTACCGGTAGTTATTTCCGGGAGCAGTGGATTGAATATAACCCGCTTCGCAGAACCTATGCTGCCTTGCAGCAGGTTCCTGCCAATAGTGAGCAATGGTACCGCATTATTAACCAGTTAAAATTACCCGATCAATTTAGTGTTGATCTTTCTGCGGGTAGTTCCATGCAACTGAAACTTGACGGGGGCAAAATAAAAACACTATTGTTTACTATAAGTATCAGTAACCTGCTTAATAATCGGTCTATTATTTCTGGTGGTTATGAGCAATTGCGTTTTGATACAGATACACAAAACGTTGAAAAATTTCCGCCTAAATTCTTCTATGCAATGGGCTTTAATTTTTTAGCCAATCTCACCCTTCGCTTATAAAATTATTCAAATGAAAAAAAGAAACCATCAGCTGGGTTTACTAATCTTGATGCTAATCATTACAACCCTTATTTCGTGTAATAAAAAATTTGATGAGCCCCCTTCCTATATGGGACCTTTTATAAAAGCAAATACAAGCATCCGTGCTCTTCGTGCCATGCATTTTACGGGTGATTTTGAAAAAATATTCGATGAGATGATTATTGAGGGTATTGTGATTGCCAATGACAGTAGTGGTAATTTTTATAAATCGATCGTGATACAGGATAGTACCGGTGGTATTACCATCCGGTTAGATGGGTTTGGATTGTATAATTTCTATCCCGAAGGGATGAAAGTATTTGTAAAACTGAAAGATTTATGGTTAGGTGATTATGCCAGAATGATACAGCTCGGCGGCGCAGTGGATAGGTCTGATCCTGCCTCTCCTCAATTAACACCGCTTCCCCAACCTTTATTTGACAGGCATATGATAGCAGGCAGTCTTAACAATATAATCATGCCCATTAAAGTAAGAATCGATGAATTGAATGATACACTGCAAAGCTGCCTCGTAAACATAACTGATGTTGAAATGCCTTCCTCTGATACGGGAAAACCTTATGCCGATGCGATAAATAATATGTCCCATAACCGAACTCTCAGATCTTGCAGCGGAGGTAGCGTTTACTTACGATCCAGTGGTTTTGCCAGTTTTGCCCATGTAAAAACGCCCCGCGGCAATGGCAGTATTACGGCCGTGTACACAGTATTCAGAACCGAAAAGCAATTGCTGATCCGTGATACATCCGATATACGGCTAAACGGGCTGCGTTGCACCGGAAGCGGAACCAAAATTTTATTCTATGAAAATTTTGAAAATACGGTGGCCAATACAGAACTCTCTACTCCCGGCTGGAAAAACATTGCCGAAACCGGTAACAAACGGTATCAATCCAAGCTGACAAATAATAATCATTATGCAGAGATAAGCGCTTTTGCTACGGGGCAATCAGCACTGGTTTCCTGGCTGGTACTGCCACCCGTTAATCTGGCAAATTCTGCCAATGAAATACTCAGTTTTATAACCAAGGATGGTTTTGATAACGGAGGACTGTTACAGGTATACATTTCGACCAATTATGATGGCGGCAATACACCCTGGAAAGCCAAATGGACCTTGCTAAAGGCAGTCTTATCCAAGGGATCGGTGAACGGTATTGGTAATGACTGGATAGCATCCGGAAATATCAGTCTGAGTGGGATTGCCGGTACGGTTTATATTGCTTTCCGTTATGATGGGGCAGACCCGCCTGCTATTTTTGATAAGCGTACCACCACCTTCCAGCTGGATAATATTAAAATAGCAGGTAATTAGGATTCTGAAAAAATTTCCTGCCAAAAAAAGAGAGCGGCTATCCAGGCCCGCTTTTGACTTGTCATCCTGTCAGCAAATACCTGTTTGGTACTTTCTTTGTTCATTGGCACCCTAAACAAGTACAGTATGCAAAAAGGACAGATACGTGTTCAAACAGAGAACATATTTCCCATCATTAAAAAATTCCTGTACAGTGATCATGAAATATTTCTTCGTGAACTGGTGAGTAATGCAGTAGACGCCTCTCAAAAACTGAAAACCCTTTCTTCCATCGGTGAAGCAAAAGGCGAATTAGGCGACCTCCGTATTGACGTGGTACTGGATGCCAAAGAAAAAACGTTAAGCATTATCGACCGTGGTGTGGGTATGACAAGCGAAGAGGTTGATAAATATATTAACCAGGTAGCCTTCAGCGGCGCGGAAGAATTTATGGAGAAATATAAGGACGCCAGTATCATTGGTCATTTTGGTCTGGGTTTTTACAGTTCTTTTATGGTGAGTGATAAAGTGGAAATATTTTCCAAAAGCCATAAAGAAGAAAGCAGTGGTGTATACTGGAGCTGCGATGGCAGCCCGGAATTTGAATTATATGATGTTGATTATAGCCAGCGCGGCACGAAAATTATTCTTCATATCAATGAAGAAAGTAAAGAATTTTTAGAATCGGGAAGAATTAAAAGCATTCTGGAGAGGTTTTGTAAATTTTTACCCATCCCTATCTTTTTTTCTGAAACTGATGACCAAAAAGAAGCAGAGAAAAAAGACGAAGATGAGAAAAAGGCGGAAGAAAAGCCTATCAATAATACCGAGCCGGTTTGGATAAAAAAGCCATCTGATCTAACCAAGGAAGACTATGAGCGTTTTTATAAAGAGTTATACCCTTATAATGAAACCCCTCTGTTCTGGATACACCTGAATGTGGATTATCCGTTTAATCTTACCGGTGTTTTATATTTTCCAAAGATTAAGCAGAGCTACGAAATACAAAAAGATAAGATCCAGTTATACAGTAATCAGGTTTTTGTAACCGATGAAGTAAAAGATATTGTTCCCGAATTTCTGATGTTGTTACAGGGTGTTATTGACAGTCCGGATATTCCATTGAATGTGAGTCGCAGCTACTTACAGGGTGACCCGAATGTGAAAAAGATCAATGCCCATATTACCAAGAAAGTAGCCGATAAATTAGACGAGATATTCCGCACAGACAGAAAATCACTGGAAGAAAAATGGGAAAGCCTGGGACTGTTTGTGAAATACGGGATGATGACCGATGATAAGTTTCTCGAAAAAGCCAATAAATTTTTAGTAATGGAAGATACCGATGGTAAATTTCAAACACTCGAAGAATATAAAATGGCAACAGAAGTATTGCAAAAAAATAAAGATGGCAAGCAGGTGCTATTATATACCACCAACCCCGTTCAGCAGGATGCCTATGTACAGGCCTGTAAAAGCAAGGGTTATGTGGTAATAAAGATGGAAACCCTGGTAGATGCCGCTTTCATTAATACCATGGAAATGAAATGGGACAATGTAAGTTTTGTAAGGGTAGATGCAGATATAGTGGATAATCTGGTTGATAAACAGGAGAGCAATGAAAGTGTTTTAAGTAAAGAGGAAGAAGCCACCTTAAAAGAGCTGTTTATGCTTCCTATTGCTGATCTGCATGTTACAACAGAAATAAAAGGATTAAGTGTGGGTTCGGCGCCTGTGGTGGCTACACGTCCCGAGTTTATGCGTAGGATGAAAGATATGGGTGCAGCTGGTGGTGGTATGACGGCTTTTTATGCACAGATGCCTGATGAGGTTACCTTAACGGTAAACGGTAATCATCCCATATATCAAATGCTTTTGAAAGAAAGTAATACGGAAGTGCAGGCCAAGCAGGTGAGAAACCTTGCTGATCTTGCTTTATTATCACAGGGTTTATTGAAGGGGAATGAGTTAACTAACTTTATAAACAGAAGCGTTGAGTTGTTGCAGGGAGAGAAGAAGCAGGTAGAAGCCTAGAAAACAATTTACTCTTTTGGCTGCTTATCGTTATGGTAAGCAGCTTTTTTATGCAGCAAAGATTTTCACAATCAGGCACAAAGGCACGGGTTCGAATAAGCGTTCTTTTGAAACTCTTCAATTCTGTTAGTCGCTTATAGCAAATGGGAATTACTTATTAATGCTTAGTTTTCACTTGCTTTGTGTCCTTGTGCCTTTGTGTGCAAGATTACTGTTTTACGATAGCGTATGCCTGAACAAAATCTGATACCGGTTCACATTCGAAGTATCACCTCTGAAACGGCGGATACACGTTCGTTTATACTCAGCAGTGGATCAGGGAAAATAATATATAGCTCCGGTCAGTTTCTCACTTTTGTTTTTACCAAAGCCAATGGTGGTGAAGACAGGAGAAATTATTCGTTGTCGTCTTCGCCGGCAATGGATGAACCATTTCAGATTACGGTTAAAAGAATTACCAATGGGGCCTATTCAAGATGGCTGGTGGATCATGCAAAAGAAGGAGATATACTCTATACTACAGGCGCTTCGGGTTATTTTACTTTGCCGGATGATATAGCCAGCTATTCGCAGTTGTTTTTTTTTGCTGCAGGAAGCGGCATTACACCAGTATTTTCACTCATTAAAACTGTGTTGCACCTGTATAAGAGCATTCATATCCTGCTTGTATATAGCAATACTTCTTTGGCTAATGCTATCTTTTATGATGCGTTTGTGCAATTACAAAATAAATATCCTGAAAGACTAACTATTAATTTTTTATTCAGTTCGTCAACAGGTATCCCGCGGCGAAGATTGAATGTGGGAATGATAGAAAAAGTAGCTGCAAATTATTTTTTCTCAGAAAAAAAATCACTTTTTTATCTATGCGGGCCATTGAATTATATGCGTACAATTATCATTGTTTTGCGTACAGAAGGAATACCTGAAAATTTGATACGTAAAGAAATTTTTCATATTGAGAAGCCTGTTATTAAACAATATCCTCCAGATGTATTAAAACATACGGTTACCGCTATTTTAAATGGGAAAGAATATCGGTTTACCTCACAATACCCTGTAACGATTTTACAGGCAGCCAAAGCAATGTACATCCCACTGCCTTATAGTTGTGAAGCAGGTCAATGTGGAACCTGTTCTGCCACTTGTGTGTCAGGCAAGGTATGGATGGGGCATAACGAAGTATTGCTTGATGAAGAAATCGCAAAAGGAAGGGTATTAACCTGTACGGGGTTTGGTGTGAGTGGGGATGTGGTGCTGAAGTTTTAATCTCATAAGAAAATTATTCTGCTATTCTTACATCAATCACTTTCATCTGTAGATTCTTTTCCCCGTTCCATTCATTTTCATCGATTGTAAAAACAATATCTAGTAGTTGTCGGGTTTGCAAAACCGGAAACTTTGCCACCATATTAAAGCCAATTCCGGTAAGGGTAATATTATTTTGCTTTAGTACGAAGCGGATATGTTGCTCTTTTACCACTTTCGAGAAACCGGCATCTGTAACGTTTCTGGCTATGAATACAGGCCGCATATTTTCAGGGCCAAAAGGTTCCATCTGCGCGAGGATGCTGTAAAAGGATGGAACGATTTCCGTAAAATTAATTTCCGCATCAATGATGATCTGGGGTATTAAAAGTTCTTCTGTTATTACGCTGCTAACTTCTTTTTCAAATGCAAGCGTAAAAGCGGGTAAATTCTCGGGCAATAGGGTCATACCCGCTGCTGCAAAATGGCCGCCATACCCCAGTAAGTGTTCCCTACATGCGTAGATAGCTTCATATAAATTAAAACCTGTTACACTGCGTGCGCTGCCTGCAACATATTCACCACTGCGGGTTAATACAACAGTTGGACGGTAATGCGTTTCTATCAACCTGCTGGCTACAATACCCACAACGCCTTTGTGCCAATGTTCCTGAAAAACCACGGTTGTTTTGCGTGTATTGTAATCTTTATCCTTTTCAATAAGTGCCAGGGCCTCCTGTGTAATAGTGCTATCTGCTTCGCGGCGGTCAATATTATCGTTGTGCAGCATTTCTGCAAACAGCAGCGCTTTCTCATAATCGGTTTCAATAAAAAGTTGTACGGCTTTGCGGGCATCATCCATACGTCCTGCTGCATTTACTCTTGGAGCGATCACAAAAACAAGATTGGTAATATGCATGTGCTTTTGCACACCAGCCAGTTGCATTAATGCTTTAATGCCCGCACAGGGATCTTCATTTACTTTTTTTAAGCCATAAAAAGCCAGCGTCCTGTTTTCGCCGGTAACAGGCACAATGTCGGCGGCAATAGCGGTGGCAACCAGATCGAGATAGGATAGATAAGCGGTATCCGGCAGACCAATTTCCTGTGCCAGCGCCATCATCAGTTTGAATCCTATCCCACAACCACATAAATCTTTGTAAGGGTACCCGCAATCAGGCTGTTTAGGATTAAGTATTGCTACTGCCGGTGGTAATTCGCTGCCCGGTAAATGGTGATCACAAACAATGAATTCGATATTCATTGTTTTAGCATAGGCTATCAGCTCTACAGATTTAATACCGCAATCAAGTGATATGATCAGTGTAAAGCCATTCTCTTTGGCGAAATCGATACCCAGTTTTGATATGCCATATCCTTCACGATAACGGTGTGGAATATAAAAATCTGTATGCCCGTAGATATTACTCAGGAACCGGAACAAGCTGGCTACAGACGTTGTACCATCTACATCATAATCGCCGAATACCAGTATTTTTTCCTGCTGTTCAAATGCAGTGAGGATCCTTTTAACCGCCTTTTCCATGTCTTTCATCAGCCATGGATCATGTAAATCGGTTAACTGGGGACGGAAATATTTTTTGGCTTTTTCAAAATCATCTATCCCCCGTTTTACCAGTATGCAGCAAAGCGTTTTATTGATTTTCAGTGCTTCGTGGAGGGCATTGACTTTGGTGTCATCTGACTGTAATATTTGCCATCTTTTTTGCATCAGTATTTTCGGTCAGTGGTGTAACGAACCAATTCTTCCAGCGCTTTCCGGATATCAGAATCAGGAAACTCATATAAGATGTGGAGTGCCTCGTCACGAAAAGCCAGCATTTTTTCTGTAGCATATTCAATGCCACCGGCTTTTTCTACTGAATCAAGTAAATACTGCACTTTATCTTTTTGGGTATTCTCATTTTTTACAATGTAAATGAGTTTGCGCTTCATCTCGGTTGTACAATGGGTGAGTGTATAAATAAGCGGGAGAGTAAGTTTTTTTTCTTTGATATCATTGCCTGTCGGTTTGCCCACATCATAGATACCATAATCAAAAAGATCATCTTTTATCTGGAAGGCCATGCCTACTTTTTCTCCGAATAATTTCATCTTTTCAATCTGGGCAATATCTTCAAAGGTGGTAGAAGCGCCGGCAGCACAGGCCGAGGCCAGCAAAGAGGCTGTTTTGCCTTTTATGATTTCGTAATAAACTTCTTCGTTAAGATTGAGTTTTCTCGATTTCTCAAATTGTAACAATTCACCTTCACTCATTAATTTAAAGGCTTCCGTTAAAATTTCCAGCACACGGTAATCCTTATTACTGAGTGATAAAAGAAGACCTTTTGATAAAAGATAGTCACCAACCAATATTGCGACCTTATTTTTCCAAAGGGCATTTACGGAAAAGAAACCACGGCGTTCCATGGAATCATCAACCACATCATCATGTACAAGTGTGGCTGTGTGAACCAGTTCAACTAGGGAGGCGGCGCGGTACGTGCTGTCATTAACCGCTCCGCCAAGCCTTGCACTAAGTAAAACAAACATCGGGCGCATCTGTTTTCCTTTGCGTTTAACGATGTATTGCATTATTCTGTCTAATAGCGCTACCCTGCTCCTAACCGCATCTTTAAAATGCGCCTCGAACATCGTAAGTTCCTGTGATATAACCTGTTTTGCTAACTTCATTCTCAAATAATGCTGCAATATAGTATATGATATATACAATAAGTCCCTCAAAAGCAGCGTTACATGGTACGCTGCGGTCTATACTTGTGAATAACCGTATTTAATTTTGGGTAAAAATTGTACAATTCCTTCATAATGTATAATTTCGCCATGTTTTTAAATCAGGAATTTTTAATTAATAATAAACATCACTTTTTATGGCAAGCAAAAAGTACATCTTAGTTATGGCGCTGATCGTGCTGATTCAGTCGGTCGGGTTAGCTCAAACAGATTTGGGTTGGGACTGGAAAGACACTTCCAAGATTTCCGTATCCAATCTACCTCAACACAATGAGTTTTTAAACAACCAGTACCCTTACCCGGCCAAGCCGCGTAATATGTGGGAGCTGGGTCTTTCTTTTGGTAAAGCACAGGTTTTTGGTGATGTGCTTAACTATGGATTTGGCTATGGCGGTGCGCTTACTTTACGTAAAGCAATCGGTCATGTTGTCTCCTTACGAGGCGGTATCCTGTACCAAAAAATGAAAGGTATTGATAGCAAATTATGGTCAACTGATAAGGTAGATGGCTACCTCAGTCCAACCAATGGCTACCGTGGCTTTACAGGTTATGGCAATTATGCTGTATATACTCCAAGTAATCCCAGCCAGGCTTTAAAAGCGTTCACTCCTAATTACCGCAACGTTAGCTGGTCAGGAACATTTGATGTAATGTTTTCTTTAAATGCATTAAGTCATTACCGAGCCAATCCTAAATGGGATGTATACCTGTTTGGTGGTTATGCTATGGTGAACTCTGATGTGGATACCCGTTTAGCGTTAGGTGGTAATGGTGCTACACCATTCAATTTTACTACTGTTAATTTTAATGGTAAAGAAGACGAGATTCAGAAAGCAGTAAATAACCTGATAAGTCAGGCAAATACAGGCGGAGCAAAAGAAAATTATACTAATGCACCCGTAAGAAGAAAGAGAGATGATATCGGATCAAACCCTACTAAAAACTTCCTGCTGAACCATGCCTTTACGTATGGTGGCGGATTTTCTTACAAACTGTCTGACAGAATTAATATCGGTATTGAAGAGAGACTGATTAATGCATTCAGTGGTGATCTTGATGCGATTAACACAGGATCGAATGATCTGTTGAGCTATGGTTCTGCTCACCTGAACATTAACCTTGGCAGCAAAGCCACACATGTACAGCCTTTATATTGGCTTAATCCAAACAACTATGTATATAGTGAGTTGAATGTTCCAAGACACATGAAACTGCCTCCTGTTGTATTACCTGATGGTGATGGAGATGGAGTTACAGACCAGTTTGACCTTGAGCCAAATACTCCAAGAGGATGCCCTGTTGATTCACATGGTGTGTCTAAAGATACAGATGGTGATGGTGTTCCAGATTGCCGTGATAAAGAAATTCTTACTCCGCTGAAATGTTTCCCTGTTAACAGTGATGGTGTAGGTACTTGTCCTGAACCCGCTTGTTGCAAAGAGATCAGGGATATGATGGCCAGCAGACCTGTTGTATCAAATGCTTGTACTATTGGTAACTTACCAAGCATACAATTTAAAAATGGTACAACCCGGTTAACAAATGCTTCTGAATCAGTATTAGCAAGTGCTGCTGCAACTATCAAAGCCAATCCGAATTGTAATATTAAAGTGATCGGTTATGGTGCATCCAGCAAAGCTGCACAGCAAATGAGTTGGGAAAGAGTGAATGCTGTAATCAAATACCTGGCTGAAAGACAAGGTATCTCTGAAAGCAGGTTACTGTTCCAATACGGTCAGGATGGCGATGCCAACACTGTAGACCTGCAAGGAACTACTGAAAACGGACCAACTATGGTTCCTGCTCCACATCCAAATTTAAAAAGTCGTAAATAAGTTTTTTTAAAGTCGTAATTGATAGTCAGTTGCAAGGCCTGGACTCTGAAAAGAGTCCAGGCCTTTGCTTTTTTGAGGGTAGAGAAGAAAGGAGGGTGTCATACGTGCAATAAAAAAGCCCCCACAGTAATTGTGGAGGCCCGGATAATAACGTAAAAGATTAGTCTACACTTCTTTTTCCAAATAAAAGGGAAAGAACAAATAAGACCAGGAAGATGAAGAATAAAACTTTGGCAATGCCTGCTGCACCGGCAGCAATACCACCGAATCCAAAGATGGCGGCAATAATGGCTACGATAAGAAAAATGACTGTCCAGCGTAACATAAAAATAGATTTATTGAGTGAATAATGTATATGATAACATATAGTAAGAGATAAAAAATCGTACCTCATTTCTTCCTTGTTCTGCGCAAATAATTCTACATACAATGCCTAATAATGAATGGCACAGGCTTTTAACTATAGTGAAAAAGAATAGTAATTATGAAACCCCGTCAGAAGATAGTGAAGAATGTAATAAAGATCATATGTGGATGCGTATTGTTTCCGGGTGTGGAGGTTGATATTGATACACTGCAATATTTCTTCCTCAAAAAAGCAAACATTAATTAATTGACTGTAAGAACTTCCGTAAATATTTCTGCTTAAATAATAGTGCTTTTGTCTTTTCTCCCACGGCCCTGATATAACCATAATGATACCCCATAGTTCTCCGTTCAATGGTTAGCCCAATCCCCTTTCCTGAATATTCAGTCTCGTTATGCAAACTCGGAAATAATCCAATTTTTTTTATGTTTTTTCAAAACCATAAGTATTGCCTTGTATGGTGAGTGTATAATATTTTATTAATGGGTTGCGCGAGAAGTAATCATCACTCGACTGGTGTGCTCAACATCTTGGGTATACTGAGTCGGAAGGAAAAGAACAGAAGAATATAATAGGTTACTCTTTTTACCTAAAAGACAATGATATATTAAAAATAAAGGCTTATTGTAGAAACATTTCCTCAGTTTGGGGATGGATGATTTTTTTATCCTCAGTATATGACTTTTTGTAAAAGTGAGAACATTGAAAATCAAGTACTTATGTTGTGCTAAGCAAGAAAGAAAATTGGTGCTTTAATTGCTTACATAACTATAAGAGTTAATGTTCTTAAAAAGACTAACCATGCTACATCAATCCCAACTACAGAAACAATCTTTTAAAATATTACCGCAGCAGATTCAGATGCTGGGCATCTATCATTTGAATACTATCCAGCTTGAGCAGCGTATAAAAGATGAACTGGATGAGAATCCTTTACTCGAAGCAAGCAGTGACGATGAGCACCTGGAAGCAGGCCTTGAAAAAGATCAGCCGCAGGAATTCCAGGATTGGGAAGAATATGGTTATGATGATATACCAGATTACAAAGTAGAAAACGAAAGTTTTATACACAGTAATAACGTGAACATTCCGATGAGGGATTTTATTGATTTCAGAACCGGTATGAAACAGCAGTTAATCAACCTGAATCTCTCAGAAGATGAGAATATCGTGGCTGAATATATTATTGATTGCCTGGAAGACAATGGTTTTATGGAAAGAAACCTGGGTGAAATAGCGGATGATATTTCATTTTCACAAAAACTTTTTGTAGAAGAAAAAATGGTAGAAGCTGTTTTATTAAAAATTCAGGAACTGGAACCTTTTGGGGTTGGTTCAAGAAATATACAGGAATTCTTATTGAAGCAGTTACATCATCAAAAGAAATGTCCTATCGTTAAAAAAAGCCTGGAGCTTATTAGTGGTTACTACACAGAACTACAGAAAAGAAATTTCGATAAAATTTATAACGGGCTCAATATAGATGAAGAAGAATTACCTATTATACTAAAGCATATCAGTACCCTGCAGCTTAAACCCATTAATGAATCGAATGAAAACAGTCTGGTAAAAGAAACTATTATTCCGGACTTTATACTTACGGTGGAAGGGGAAACTGTGATGGTAGATCTTTTTAAGCAAAAATCGCAGAGCCTTTTTATTAATGAATCCCTGATTAATTCTGTTGACCAGGCTGAAGGCAGAACTGCAGAAGAAAAATCCACGCTGCAATATCTGAAAAGTAAGCTCACCTCGGCTTTATGGTTTGTAAACGCAATTAAGCAAAGGGAAGAAAATATGCTGCGTATTATTAAAGCCATCATCAAAAAGCAGAAGCAATATTTTATTAGTGGTGACGTGGCCAATATCAAACCCATGATATTAAAAAACATTGCAGATGAGGTGGGCCTTGATATCTCTACCATTTCGAGGGTTACCTGTAATAAATATATAGATACCCCTTTTGGGTATATTTTATTAAAAAATCTATTTACAGAAGGTATTATTAATGAGGATGGTACCTCTGTTAGCAATAAAGTGGTACAGATAAAATTAAAAGAGATTATAGATGTAGAAGACAAGGAAAATCCCTACAATGATCAGCAATTAGTGGCCTTACTTCATCAGAACGGTATTAAAATAGCGCGTCGTACAGTGGCCAAATACAGGGATATTCTGAATATTCCGGTGGGTGATATGCGGAGGATGTGGGCGAAAACAGTATGAACAATATATTTAGTTAATTTAGATACTTAATGAGAGATAATCTATGAGTAAAGTACTGATCATTGACGACGATTTAGATATGTGTCGTTTATTGGAACGTTTCCTTGTCCGGAATGCTTTTGAAGTAAGATTTGCACATACAGGAAAAAAAGGGTTGGAGGAGGTACAGAATTTTCCGCCTGATGTAATTCTTTGTGATTTCCGTTTAGAGGATACAGACGGTAAGGATCTTTTATTGCAGATCAAAGCCATGACACCTAATGTGCCGGTAATCATTATTACCGGCTATAGTGATATAAAAATAGCGGTAGAAGTAATCAAGCACGGAGCGTATGATTATGTAACCAAACCTTTATTTCCACAGGAGATTCTTATCACTATCAATAAAGCTATCAGTGATTCTCAAAGAAAGGGTTCTGCGGTTAATATGGAGGTGGCTGAAAATGAAGCTCAGCCAAAACCCGATCTTGCTTCTTCAGAAAATGTTATAAGAAAAATTAAAAAAACCGGTAGCGGAAAATATATATTTGGCGACACTAAAGAGTTCAGGCATATTCTGAAACAGATGGACCTGGTTTCTCCCACTAATTACAGTGTAATAATTTATGGTGAAAGTGGAAGTGGAAAAGAAGTGATTGCGCAGGAAATTCATACCCGTAGTAAGCGCAAGAATGCTCCGTTTATTGCTATCGATTGCGGCGCGCTTTCCAAAGAACTTGCGGGCAGTGAATTATTTGGACATGAAAAGGGTTCTTTTACAGGGGCCCTTAATCAGAAAGTGGGTAGCCTGGAATTGGCTAATGGCGGAACGGTTTTCCTCGATGAAATTGCCAACCTGCCTTATGATGTGCAGGTTTCTTTGTTGCGCGTGGTGCAGGAACGAAAAATGCGCAGAATAGGCGGTAATAAAGATATAGATCTGGATATACGCATTATTGTAGCGAGTAATGAAAAACTGTGGGAAGCTACAAAAAAAGGAAAATTCAGGGAAGATTTATATCACCGTTTTAACGAATTCAGTATTACAGTTCCGTCTTTGCGCGAGAGAAGAAATGATATCATGACTTTTGCGCATTTCTTTCTCGAACATACCAATAACGAACTGGATAAGCATGTACAGGGATTTAAACCCGAGGTAGAGCATATTTTTAAAACCTATTTATGGCCTGGTAATCTGCGTGAACTGAAGAACGTGGTAAAACGTTCTGCCTTGCTGGCTGATGAACCTTTTATTGATGTAACCGCATTGCCTTTTGAGCTGGTTAATCACAGTAAACTGATTTTTGATGTAACTTCCTCGGGTATTGATACGATAGAGGAAAGCAGAAAGGATGACAAACCTGTACATATAGCTGCCAAAGATTTTCCTTCTTCTTTACCAGACGAACCTACACCTTATATAGTGAAGCACAAAGCCGTTGAGGTAAATGAGCATGCCTATAAAACGGCCAGTATTGATGCAGAATATGAAATGATTGTACAGGCGCTAAAAAAGGCCAACTATAATAAAAGTAAAGCAGCTAAATTATTAAATGTCGACCGCAAGACGCTTTACAACAAAATGAAGCAGTATAATGAATTTAATGAGCAATAATATGCGGTTATGCTAGAATCTTTTTTGTCTGATTTCGCCCTCATTAAGGAAACCCTTGATAAAGAAGGGGATCATAATTTCTTTGGGAAAGACTTTTCTTTTTTTTCAGCAGAACCTATCCTGTTTTATCACTCTGATAAAGATCTGATTGTATACATGAACAGCCGTTTTGCAGACGAGTTTAATTATACAATAGAAGATCTGGCAGAAAAGAAATACAGCATCTATCCCCTACTTAACCATGATGACCAGGAATCTTTTAAAGAGGCAATGAATTCTGTAATTGATGGGAAGGAGTACGAAGTACCTGATGCCCACTACCGTTTAGTGGGTAAAGATAATAAACACAGTTACTATCGCGTAAAGGTACGTAAACTACATAAGTCCTATTTTTTTATACAACTTGAGAACTCCGCTAAAAATGCGATTCCTGTATTAAAAAATAAAACTGCCGATGAACTGATTAATGACGCAGAGGTCATTTTAAAATTTGGTTTCTGGATGTGGGACATTGCTACAGATAAAGTTTTCTGGACAAAAGGAATGTACCGCCTGCTGGAAGTGGATGAAATCGAAAATATTGTTCCCAGGAATAATTTTGAGGGAGAACATCTTATTAAAGATGACGCATTTCTGGAATTTGAAAAAAGATTCAATTCGGGACAGGTAAAAGATTCTTACAGGAGTAAATTTAAAGTAAAAACATATAAGGGTAATACCATTATAATAAGTGAGCATGGAAATATTGAATATGCTCCGGATGGGTCTATGGTGCGGGTAGTGGGACTTACCCGGGATATTACCCAGCAGGAGCAGAGTATGAAAAGCCTTTCGGATTATAAAGCAATGATGCAGGAAAATGAATTGTTTCTTAATTACGGAACATGGGAAAGCGATGCTGAAGGGGCAAATATTGTATGGACGGACGGTATGTATAAAATATTTGGCTACGACGATGAGGAAAAGAAAAATTTGACAGTAAATCACACGTTATATAATGATCATATCACTACCCATCAACAAAGAAAAGATAATGAAACTGTTAGGTCTTTTTTAGAGGATAAAGACGATTATTTGCAGGAACTGGAGATAAAAGATAAAGCAGGCATTATAAAAATTCTTTCTACCTATGCCAAGATCATAAGAGATAGCGAATCTAAAATTTCTCGGATTATAGGCACTACCCGTGACGTTACCCAGCTGAAAGCGTATGAAAAAACCTTAGAGAATAAGATAGACGAACTCAACCGTTCTAATAAAGAGCTGGAAGAATTTGCCTATGTGGCATCGCACGATATGCAGGAACCGCTTCGTAAAATTTCTACTTTTGTACAACGCCTTCAAAACCGGTTTCAGGATACATTAGATGAAGACGGAAAGATGTATATCCAAAGAATACTCGCCTCTTCCGAAAACATGCGTAACCTGATAGATAACCTGCTTGAATTTTCGCGTATAAGCCGTAATAAACATCTTGGAGAAGACGTAAATCTTTCTGAAGTAATAAACAGTGTACTCTCAGATTTTGAACTGGACATTGAGGAAACCGGCGCACAAATTGAAATAGATACCCTGCCGGTTATTGAAGCGAACGCTACGCAGATGTCGCAGTTATTTCATAACTTATTAAGCAATGCCATCAAATTCAGAAAGAAAGAGGCTACACCTGTTATCAGTATCCGGCAGAAATTGCTGAGCGATGCAGAAAAGCAGACCTATGAATTGTTACCCTCACACGATTATTTCTTAATAACCGTTACTGATAATGGAATTGGTTTTGAACAGGTCTATGATCAAAAAATATTTCAGTTATTCCAGCGACTGCAGGGCAAGTTTGAATTTCCGGGATCCGGTATCGGACTTAGCATCTGTAAAAAAATTGTGACTAATCATGAAGGAAAGATATTTGTGAATAGTGAGCCAGGTAAGGGGAGTGTCTTTTCGGTAATTTTACCAAAAAAACAATCATAACATTTATAGATGGCTGTATCCCAAAACATACTCAATATTCTGGTAGTTGAGGATGATGAAGACGATTTTTTGCTTATCAATGATTATCTCCGTGGCTTGCCTGCGTGGAAATGTGAGGTAAAATGGGTTTACCGATATGATGAGGCCGTAGAAGAGCTTTGCCTTAACAACTATACTATCTGTTTTTCTGATTATCGCTTAGGCGCAAAGAACGGTATCGATCTTATCAGGGATATCCAGGACAGAAACTGTACTACCCCCATTATTCTCTTAACGGGCCGGGGTAATTATGAAATAGATATTGAAGCCACAAAAGCTGGTGCATTTGATTACCTGATCAAATCTGATCTTGACCAGGATAAGCTGGAACGTACCATACGCTATGCATTAGAACGTATTAATAATTTGCAGAAGCTGCGCGAAAGTGAACGTAAATACCGGAGTATTTTTGAAAAATCAAAAGATATTGTTTTTCTGGCCTCAGCTGATTCCTCTCTTTTTAATATAAATTATGCCGTTACCGATATTCTGGAGATTTCTGTGGAAGAGAGCATGGGAAGGAAGCTGACAGATTTTTTTAATATAAAAAGCCAGCGGGATGATTTTTTAAATTTACTTTCCAATGAGGGTGAAGTTGAAAATTATGAAGTAGAATTATTGACGAGTCAGCATTCAGTAAAAACCTGCCTCATATCTGCTTCTGTTGAAATGGACAGCAAGGATGGTAGCTATATGCAGGGGATTATTCACGACATTACGAGTTTGAAAAAAGCAGAAACTGCCAGCTTGCAGGCAGAAAAATTAGCAGCCTCCGGAAGATTTATCCGTACACTGGCCCATGAAGTAAGGAATCCTTTGAATAATATCAATCTTTCTATTGAGAACCTGCTGGAACAAATAAATAATGAAGATGATAGGCCCTATTTTGAAATTATACAACGAAATGGAAAGCGCATTAATGACCTCATTACGGAGTTATTACAAAGTTCGAGGCCCGCGGAAATGAACCTTCAACCCATTTCCTTAGATACAGTTTTAAAAAATGTGGTTCATGCAGTGGAGGACAGGGCATTACTTCGCAAAATTAAAATTAATTATATAGCGCCTTCTGCAGACATCACTATACAGGCAGATAGTTCAAAACTAGAGATGGCGATATTGAATATTGTTATTAACGCAATTGAAGCAGTGAAAGATGAATCAGGTGTAATAGATATCCAGCTGGATATAACTGATAAACATGCATCGTTAATGATCAGTGATAATGGATGCGGTATTAGTCCAGAAAATAAAAGAAGGTTATTTGAACCTTATTTTACTTCCAAAAGAAATGGAATGGGATTAGGGTTAGCTACCACCCTTACCATTTTGCGTGCCCATAATACAGATATTGAAGTGCATTCTGAGATTGACCAGGGAACCATATTTCGTTTACAATTTCCCTTGTAGTGTGGGTAATATCTATAAAAAAAGCGGGAAACATTATGCTTCCCACTTCTTCATTTAAAACCCAAAACCTATATAAAAAGAAACCACACACTTTTGGTAAAACTTTGCTATGCAAAATTTCTATCATTGTCTGAACCATAGTTCCAGTAGTAATGATCATCATCAAAGGAGAATATACTTAAAAATGCATTTTTACATTTGGTAAGCCAGCTCATAGTATTAGCATTTTCTTTCTCAAAATAATTGGCATTTAAAATTTTAACGCACAATAATATTTCTTCAGAATCAATTTCATTTTTAATATGATTATTCAGATCGGCACAAATAAGTTCTTCGGGATCGCTTACAATTCGGGCTAGTCCAAAAACATTCATAAAGAAGGGTGATCCTTTTTTATAATAGTTCAGGGCCACCGGAAATTGTTTTTCAAATTGGGTTATTTCCTGCAGTGGTCTGCATACGGTAAACCAAATATTGCCATTTTCATCTACCTGGCGGGTTTTGACAATACTAGATTTAATATTCAATACACTGTTGCTATGGCTGTGAAATACTGCGGTTTGCAATTCCTCTATTTTAGTGGTAATAAAACCCAGCTGATTATGCGTATTCATACACTCTGTTTTCACTACTTATTAAAATCTTGTACCGTTACTTAGTAGCGTATTTTTACCTGTTTAATGGGGAATTAATTTCTCAGTTACAGGCAGTCGGCAAGGCTTAGAGAGGCTGTTTCAGTGTAAACCTGTGGTATGCTTTTCGCAATATCACATATTATTAACATAGTATGCATAAATCGGTAAAATGGATCAGGAATATTATTATCGTAATATTTTTACTGGTCATACTCTTTATTATTATTCTTCAAACGCCATTCGCCAAAAGCCTCATTAGAGGAAAGCTGGAGGCGTATCTTACCACTAAAACGGGTGGGAAGTTCCATATTGCCAGCATTGATTACCGGCTACCTAACTGGATACAGATGGGTGGGGTTACTGTTCAGAATAATGCCGGTGATACCATTCTTTCGGGAGAGAAAATAAGGGTTGATATGAATCTCTTTAAACTCATGCGTGGGAAATACGAGATTAATAAAATTACCTTGGAAAAAGTATACGTGGATGCAGTTAAAAAAGCCGGTGACAGCACTTTTAATTATCAGTTTCTGATTGATGCATTTAGTACAAAATCCAGCGGTACACAAAAAGATACCACACCCCTTGTGTTATCATTACAGGAGATACATATTCTTCAATCTGGGTTAAAATGGGTAGACCCAGAAGGTGGGACAGCATTACATACTACCATTGGTAAAATGGATTTGTTAATAGACAGCCTCGATCTCTACAAGAGCAGGTATCATATCAGGGAGGCAGCTATGTCGGATGTTATGTTTAATATGCATATTACACCGAGTACAATAACTGATACCAATTCGATAAAAACTACACTTCCCTATGTAAAACTTGGCGTAACCCGAATTAGCAAAACCCATTTAATATACAAAGACGACGATGGCGGCATCAATACGGATGATATATTAACGGATCTCCAATTTACCAGTTTAAACCTCCAACCCTCAGGTAGTATATTAATGGACAGGGTTTTATTATCAAATTCAGACATTAACGTAAACCGTCCTCCTTTTAATAATGTTAAAATAAGGATAGATACTGTTTCCGGTAAACTTGTGTATGATTCGCTAGGTGTATTTCATGTCAGAGAAGCCATTCTTGTGAATGATAATTTTGTATATAATGATGTTTCTAAGCCCGAAACAAAAAAAGCATTTGATGTGTTTCATATCGACCTTAAAAATGTAATGGCTAATGCACATGATATTGATTATACCGGTAAAATTAAAAAAGTCTCAATAGCCTTTGCCTCTGCAATAGATAAAAGCGGCTTCATACTTGACAGCCTGTATGGAAATATTGCGATATCGGATTCTGTCATTAATGTAAATAATTTTCTTGTCAGAACACCGCGGTCCGTGATTAAAGGATCGGCCTACCTGTACCCGAAAAGTTTTGTAAATAATGGCCCTAATGGTTTTAATAATACTATACGGTTTACCAACAATATTATTTCCCGAAAAGATCTCGAACTTCTGGCGCCCGGACTTGTACGCAGGTATTCAAAACAGTTACAGGGGATAACCACTTTATATGTAACTGCAGAAGCCGATGGTAACGCACGTAAAATGGTTGTTCATCATCTTACTGCTCATTCCGACAGGAATGATATTTCAATTGATGCATCAGGTACCGTAACAGATGCGCTTTCTACAAACTCCATGCGGTTTGATGCACGCATATACCAGTTAAATCTAACACGTAATGTGGTAGAAGGTTTTATGGATCCCAAAACAAGGCAGCAGGTACAATTACCTTCTTCTTTCCAGATTAAAGGTGCTGTGAGAGGCGGTATGACAGAACTTGATAATGATCTTAGTGTAAATAGCGGCTATGGGCTTGCTATAATTAAAGGCAAACTGCGTAATTACATGGCACCACAAAAAATGGGCTATAACCTGCGAATCATAGCTAAAAACCTGGAAACCGGTAAATGGGTAAAGCAGGGTTCTTTATTTGGTAAAGCCAATGGTACAGTTAGCTTGAAGGGTTCTGGTATGGATTATACAACAGCCGCTTTTCAATCTGGTATTGACCTGGCATCCTTCCGTATAAAGCAACACGTGTATACGGGTATTCATGTAGATCTTGCAGGCAGGAGCGGAACTTTTGATTTTAAAGGAAATACAAAAGATCCTTTATTAGTAACCAATTTTAATGGAACCGCTTCCATGAGTAATAAATATCCCTCCATCAAAAGTTTTATCAATGTACAAAATGCAAATCCATTTGCCCTAGGCTTGTATGCCGATAGTCTTTCTTTTAAAACAAAGGCCAATATCGATTTAAAAGATCTTGATCCCTCATCTCTGAATGCTTATATACGGCTGGATAGTACGGTTGTATTTAAGAACAATGCGGCCTACCGCATGGATAGCCTGCTGGCAAAGGGATACGTGGATAGCGGTAAAACATTTATTACTGTTAATTCCTCAGCGATGGATGCGGTAGTAAAAGGCGTTTACCAATATACAGAGCTGGGCGCTATCTTTCAACAGACCTTTAACAAGTATACGCATAGCACTCCTGCCGCTGCGCCGGTTAGTAATTACAGTATTGATATAGCAGCTGATATTAAACCCGATCCACTGTATGCAGTGTTGTTACCGGGTTTATTTTTTGATAAAAATATGTCGTTACGCGGCAGGCTGGGTGACAGTAAAAACGACAGTGCACGTTACCTTGATCTTTCTGTTCCGGCTTTAACATATAATGGTAATGCAATGGCTGCCTTGAAAGCCCATGCGATTGATATTGGTGATTCGTTAAAATTTACCGCCATAGCGGATACAGTAAAAGTGAATGCCCTGCAATTATATACAACCCGTGTTCAGGGGGGATTATCTAATAATAAACTCTCCGCAAATTTTTCAACCAATGATCAGGATGGGAAAGAACGATATGCTTTTGCCATAACCGGTGATCAGGCTAATAGTCTTTACCAGGTGCAGCTGAAAGATAAACTAACCTTGAATTACGATAACTGGCTGGTTAACGGGAATAACACAATTCTTTTTGGTAAAACCGGTTTCAATGTTAATCAATTAGTGATTAGTAAGGGAGTTGAGCAGATTGCTGTAAACAGTGTAGGAAGAGAGCTTAATGCCCCTATAGATGTAAAGGTTGATCAGTTTTCTTTGGGTAATATCAGGTCTTTATATAATGGCGGCTCTTTACCAGTGGATGGCAGATTGAATGCGAATGTGCGGGTAACTAATATAGATAAAAATGTACCTACATTCGATGGAACGCTTTCTGTAGACAGTCTCCAGTATCAAAATGTGGCGCTGGGAAAACTTGCTGTTAAGGCAACAGCCACGGGGGCTGAAGCTGTAACTCTCCAGGGTTCCCTTTCGGGAAATGGCAATAACATAGATGTAAGCGGCACCTATAACCAGGAAACCATCAATGCACAACTTAATCTGAATCCTATCCAGTTAAAAAGTTTAGACCCTTTCTTGCAGACTTACCTCGCACATTCATCCGGTACCTTAACGGGGCCCATAACTATTACAGGTAATGTAAAAAGCCCGGAATGGAATGGAACGCTTCGCTTTGATTCGGTTAAAACCTATCTCGCACAGTATGGAACTTTATTGCGTATTGATGGCCAGACAATCGATTTAAAATATCCTGTTATTACCTTAAACCATTTTACGGTGAAAGATTCTACAGGCCATGAAATGTTGATAGATGGCACAATCACACAAAATAAAAAACAGGTACCTGAAGCAAACCTTACCCTAAAAGCCACAGACTTTATTGCCTTGAGTAATACCCCGGTTATGAACAGTCAGTTATATGGGATTGCTGTGGTGGATGTGGATGCAAAAATCAAGGGACCGGTTACTTCTCCTGATATAAGCGGCAACGTTGCTTTAAAAGATCAATCAAATATAACTTTTGTGAGGGAGCCCATTATTGCCAGCACGAAAGAAAGAGAAGCGATTATGCAGTTTGTAGATATGGATACCGTAAAAAATGAATTGATAATACCTCCAGCGCAAATTCCACGAACAGAAGTTGATTATGGTCTTATCAATTATAACCTGAATATCGATATCAGTAAAGAAGCACAATTCAATGTTATTGTAGATCCTTTGACAAGAGATGAACTGCAGGTGAAGGGAGCAGGACAGCTTAATGCGGGTGTTAGCCCCAATGGTGATTTATCTGTAACAGGGGCATATAATCTTACCAAGGGAAGTTACCAGATGAACTATCATTTCCTGAAAAGAAAATTTGAATTGCAGGAAGGAAGCACATTGGTTTTTACGGGTGACCCGCAAAATGCAGATGCGGATATTACGGCTATCTATGATATTAATGCATCGCCATATGATCTTATCGGCAATGAAGTATCTAATGTAAATACGATTGACAGCAAATTATACAGTCAGAAAATTCCTTTCCAGGTAATACTCAAAATCAAGGGAAGCATTCTGTCGCCCCAGTTACAGTTCGATTTAAAGATGAAAGAAAACGTAGCGGGTATCAATTATAATTTTTCTACTACCGTTGATAATAAACTGGCACAGTTAAGAGGAGATCCTTCTACAATGAATAAACAGGTATTTGGTTTATTGGTTTTAGGACGCTTTATTGGTGATCAGAGTTCTGATTTTTTTGGAACTATTGGTGGATTTAACGGTATAAAACCTGATGAAATTGTAAAAGAAAGTGTGAGCCGTTTCTTAAGCGATGCAGTTTCACGGTTAGCTTCTGATATTATTAAAGGTGTGGATATCAATGTAGATCTGCGATCAGCACAGGATTATTCAAATGCCTCACAAAGAACAGATTTGAATCTGGCCCTCACAAAGCGATTTTTGGATGACAGGCTAAGTGTTACCGTGGGAAAGAGTTTTACAGTACAGGGTGAAGATCCACTTTCAAGGGGACAGCAGGGGGCAGGGGGGCAGCCGGACATTACTACCAGCTATAAACTTTCCAAAGATGGACGATACATGCTGAAAGTTTATCAACGAAATCAATATGAGGCAATCCTTGATGGCTATTTTGTGGAAACCGGTATTGCCTTTTCATTAAGTATGGATTATAATAAATTCAACGAAATATTGCATAAGAATAGAAAATAGTATGCGGGTAACATTTTTACATATTATCGGGTTCGTGGCTTTGTTTTTTATTCTGTCATCTTGTGGCATACAAAAACATCTGCCACCGGGTACACATTTATATAAAGGAGCCACATATACAATCACTAAAGAGAAAGGAAATAAGACGTCTATCCGTTCTATCAGAAAACAATTGCAAGCCATTACATCGCCGGTTGCTAATAAAACTTTTCTAGGATTTTCTTATCGTGTATGGTTCTGGTACCTGGTAGGAGAACCGGAAAAACCCACAGGGGTACGTAATTGGCTGCGTAATAGAATAGGACAAGAGCCTGTATTAAGTACGATGGTAAATACAAAAGCCAATTCAATCAATTTCCAGAATTACCTGGTGAATAAAGGATATTTTGATTCGAAAGCTTCGGGCGATACGATGGTAAAAGGATATAAAGTAACTGCCCGTTATAAAGTTTTTTTAGGAATGCCCTATCATATCAATAGTTTCGGCTGGTTAATAGACAGTACATCCGAAATAGGCAAAGTTATTAATAAAATTTCCCCTAAAGAAACCAACCTGAAAAAAGGCGCTCAGTATGATCTTGACAATGTTAAAGCAGAAAGAGCAAGGGTAGATTATGAATTAAAAGGGAAAGGCTATTATTATTTTAGTCCGGATTTTATAAAAGCCTGGGTTGACAGTAGCAACCATAATAATACCGTAAATGTATTTTTTAAATTAAAGCCTGAGATACCGGTAGCGGCAGTAATACCCCAAACTATCCGGAGTATTACCCTCTTTCCAAATTATACACTTTTATATCCGGCACCGGACACCTCCAGAACCGGTATGAAAATGGTGGATAGTATTTATATACGAGATACGGTAAATGCAATTAATACAGCTACTTTAACCCGTGCAGTAACCTATCGGCCCGGCAGTTTATATAATATTAAAACACAGAACCGCACTTTAAACAGGTTTATTAATACAGGTGTATTCAGGTTTGTAAAGAACCGCTATGAAGTAAATGGAGATACACTGTTACCACGCTGGCTGGATGTTTCTTATTACCTTACTCAATTGCCAAGAAAAACCATACAGGCAGAGTTAGGAGCTTTTGTAAAAACCAATTCTTTTACCGGTGCGCAGGCAAGTGTAACGTGGAAAAACCGGAATGCCTTTAAAGGTGCCGAACAGCTTTTAGTAAAAACCTATGGTGCTTTTGAAATAGCCAATACTGATTCCCTTAAGCGGTATCGCAATTATCGGGTGGGTGGAGAAGTGTCTTTGATTTTTCCTCGTTTTGTTACTCCCTTCAGAATAAAAGAGGCCCATACTGCCCCTCCTAAAACCAGCTTCTCTATCGGATATGAATTACTGCGCAGGCAGGCTTTGTATACCAAGAATTATTTCCGAGGCCAATATGATATTAGCTGGAGAGAAGCGCCTAATAAGGAACATACATTGGCTCCCACAAGCATTACCTATAATACAACCCGTTCTTTTGATCCGGATTACCAGACCCTTGTAAACCAGGTGCCGGCTTTAAAAATCAGTAACCTGTCGGAACTTATTTCCGGAACATTTTATAATTACACCTATCATACGCTTAATACAAATGCAGTGGATGTACTTTATTTCAACGGAAATTTTGATGCAGCCGGCAATATCATTGGTCTTTTCAACAAAGTTTCCCAGCCATATACCGGTAAGTTTTTAGGCGCTTATTATGCACAGTATGTAAAACTGGATGCTACACTTAGCTATACCAAAAAATTAGCCACTGATATTAGCTGGGTGAACAGGGTGATTGTGGGTGCGGGTTTCCCTTATGGTAACTCTTTATTTTTACCTTTCTCCCGTCAGTTTCTTATTGGCGGTGCCAATAGTTTACGGGGATTTCAGGTGCGACAGTTAGGGCCAGGCAGAGCCAAGGCTTCTGCGGTTCAGCAGTTATACTATCCGCAGGTGGGTGGTGATTATAAACTGGAGTTTAATACGGAAATACGTTTCCCCATTTTTAGCCGGTTAAAAGGCGCAGCCTTTATAGATGCTGGCAACGTATGGACTAAGGACGCAATATTATATGGAAAAGATGCCCAATTCACCAATAAGTTTCTTAGCGACCTGGCTGTAGATGCCGGTGTAGGTTTCCGGTTCGATATTACTTTCTTATTAATACGGGTGGATCTCGGTATTCCTTTACGGGTACCTTATAATCCACGGGGGCAGGAATGGATAATTAAAGACACACATCCTTTTAATAGTATCATTTATAATATTGCTATAGGATATCCATTCTAAGTGTGCGGGGTGGTGAGGTAAGTAGTAAGTGGGCAGTAGGCAGTGGTGAGTAATGGATCAATGAACTTTTACCTATTCACCATTAACTACTCACCACTCACTCCTTATCTAAACTTATAAATAGCTCCCGGCATAACAGCTCCCATGGAATAATCAAGATTAAAGTGAAGAGAGCCTTTATTTTTAGCAGTTACACCGCTCTTGATTTTCTGGTAACGGTGATAATTATTAACTACCTGCTGACCACTAAGAAAACCCAAAGCCGCACCGGCCAATACATCTGTTAACCAATGTTTATTTTCTGTAATCCTGCTTAAGCCTATCAAGGTTGCTGCTGTATAACTGATAATAGGGATAAGCGGTTTGTTTTTATATTCCATCGCAAAAACAGTAGCAGCCGCAAAAGCTACGGTAGTATGTCCTGATGGGAAAGAACTGTTTACTTTATTTCCATTAATATCCCTCCCTGAAGCAAAAGGCCCATGAAAGCGACCGGTAGGTTCTGGTGAATTTACATTATAATAGGTAGGTCTTTGTCTGCCTGATAAAAATTTCACTGCCGTTTCTACGGCACCGGCCGTTAAATAAGCCTGGGTGGCCAACAGGGTAGTGGTTTTTAATTTCTGGTTCTTAAAAATAAAACTTTCTGCACCCAGGCCAAGTAATGTATAAATCTCATAAGTTCCCCCAAACCGTGTGATATAATCACTCAAATTACTTACGCCAATATTATTATTTCTTAGGTCCAGCGCATTGCGCTGTATAGGTTTGTCTGCAAAGGATAACCCCACTTCGAGTAAAACAAATTTTACCGCATTACCAATATCATTTTTCTGCATGTGGAAAGGCTTGGTAAAAGCCTGTTTTATGTTGCTTCCCAGCAATATAAAATAAGCAGAGGGCGTCATTACAGTATTTTCATTGAAAGCAGCGGGAGCTGTATTGTTAACCTGTTTACCGGTGGTGTCTGTACTTTTCTGCAGACTGTCCAGTTTTTTGACCAGTGTATCAGGTTTCTGTGCAAAACTGCCCGCAGAAAACATAAAAAAAGAACATATCAAAAATGTTCTAACCGTTCTTTGTAAAATCCTGTTCATAGTATGCCTGTTATACAATTAATAATAAAAAATTAATGCCACCCTTTTTTACGCATATGTGTTTTGGGAGGGTATAAAAAAGAAGTAAAAAAGTCTTTATATTTTTAAATGAAATAGTTCTATTTCCTTTTTCTTTCCTTTCAGTTCCACCATGCCCAGGCTTTCTGCCTGGAAGTCTTCCAGAGAACTCTTATCAATAAAATCTTTTGATACAATGAATTTTTTGTTGAGTTCGCTACAAGCGCTTCTTATGCGGGCCGTGGTATTCATGGTATCACCGCTCATGGCAATATCTTTTTTAATTACGCCGATCTCGCCCACCGTTACTTCTCCTACATGAATGCCTACCCTGAACTCGGGGATTATATCATAATCTCTTTTAAAATTGATACTGTCTTTCTGAATATTTCTTCTTGCATCAATGATGGCTTTCAGACATTGTTTCAGATTTTTATCGCTATACATCCAGGATACAACAATTTCATCGCCAACATACTGGTAAATTCTTCCGCCATATTCAATTAATGCATTGGAAACATTATAAATAAATTCGCGGATGAATTTAAAATATTGGGTATGGCCCAGTTTTTCAGCGATGGTAGTGGAATCAGCCAGGTCTATGAATACCACAATCCTGTTCTCAGTTTTTGGGTTCACATATCTGCCCAGCAGGATATCAATAAAAACACCGGGTGAATATTTTTCATTGATCTCTATAATCAATTGCGTAATCATGATCAGTATAAGCCAGTAAGATATTTTCTGCACCAGCAAATGCACATGCTGTACCTCATAAAGCAGATTTTTGAAAGAACTTTGTATAGGAAAGGATGACTGAACCGCACTTAGTGCATACAATAACGCATTCATTATAAAAGCGGCAATTATTAATAATACACTTTTTAATAGCAGCGATATCCACAAGTGGTAATGTCTGAATAATTTGCGTAATATAAATACCAGCAGGTAACCCATTACGGCGCTCATGATAAAAACGATTATTTCACGCAGCAAGAATTGACTTATATGATTGCCTGAGGGAACTTTATTGAAGACAGCAACTGCCAGCAGGTCCACAATAGTCCAGAATACTGCCACGAACAATACTACTTTATACCTGTATTTTTTAAGCTCACTTAATTTGGGTATCCCTGCCATACATAGTTATTTTTTTTCCAGATATTCGTAAATTAATTGTTGTGCACCCGGCCCATTGTTGGTGTCTGCTTCCGGTAAAATGCTGTCTGCTCCCATTCCTACCGGCGTTGTTTTGGTATGATCATTCCATTGAAGGGTGAAATAATCAAGTAATTCTTTTTTACAATCAGCTGCTACAATGGGTACGCATACTTCTATTCGATGATGTATATTCCTGTTCATCCAGTCTGCAGAGCCCATAATAATCTCAGCATGTGCATCTGTTCCAAAAATAAAAAAGCGACTATGTTCGAGGTAACGGTCCACCAATCTTTTTACATGAATATTTGTACTTAGACCAGCTTTTCCCGGGGCCAAACAACAGATACTTCTTACAATAATCTGTACCTGTACACCAGCTTCACTTGCTTTGTATAATAGATTTATCAGGCTCTGTTCTTCTAGGTTATTGAGTTTAATCCTGATCAATGCCTCCTTTCCGGTTTTGGCTTTCTGTATTTCTGTTTCAATCAGTTTTTCAAACTGCTCTTTCATATTAAACTGCGAAACCAGTAATTTATCAAAAACCGCTTTTGTTTTCAGCCTGTCTGTACCTTCTTTCTGAAGAATCCTGAAGAGAAGCAATAATTCATTAATGATAGAAGGATCTGTTGTCATCAATACATGATCCGTGTAAAATTGCGCTGTTATTTCATTAAAATTACCGGTACTTAACAGGGCATAGGATAATACCTGGTTACCCGTATTCTTCTTTATAATGGCTATTTTGGAATGTACTTTGATATTGGGGATACTGTATATAATAGTTATCCCTGCTTTCTTCATCTCTTTGCTCCATTTAATATTATTGCCTTCATCAAACCTTGCTTTCAGTTCAATAAATGCAATAACCCGCTTTCCATTTTTTGCTGCACTGATCAGGGCATTGATTATATGTGATTCTGCAGCTACCCGGTACAGTGTGATATAAATATCTGTAACCCCTGTATCAACAGCTGCCTGGTTAAAAAACGAAAGAATAGGATTGTAAGATTGATAAGGCAGGTGAAGCAGGATATCCCGTGTATGCAAAACGTTGAAAATATCTGCTGAATCTTTTAATTCGGGCAGCATTAATTGCTTTCTTTTTGGATAGGCAAGATCCTGTCCAAATTTCGGAAAGCTAGAAAGATCGCTTAGCTGGTGGTATCGGCCACCCGCAAACATTTCTTCAAAATTTAACTCCAGCAAAGCAGCCAGTAAAAACTGCACATTCCTTGGCATACTTGATTCATACAGGAAACGAGAAGCCGCACCGAGGTCTCTTTTTTTCAATTCTTTTTCAATCCTCAGTAAAATATCCCCGCTCAGTTCATTGTTGAGGAAGATTTCTGAATTCCTGTTAAACTTGATGCTATATACTCCCTGTATTTCCGCGCCAGGAAAAAGTAACGAAAGATTAAGCCTGATGATATCATCAATAAAGATTACATAATTAGTACCGTTAAGCGGTGTTAAAACATAAAAGCGTGACAGCTTATCAGAAGGGATGTTTACTACAGCATGTTTTAGTGTGCCGGGTTCGATATCTTTCAGTGAGATAAAAAGGTATAGTTTGCTGTTCTCCGGAATGAATTTCTGGTTGGCGTTTGTATCAAGGTACAGGGGTTGTACAAAAGAAAGAATCTGTGATAAGAAAAGCTCTTTTATTTCGGCGAGGTGTGCGGACAGGATAACACTGTTATAATAAAAAATAATATTATTTTCTTTCAGTTGCGGGATGATTTGATCCTGAAGGGTATGCCCGTAAATATCGAGCTGCCGGTTTATTTCATTCTGAATATCAGGCAGGATATCTTCTTTTAATTCAAGACTGGCCTGTTTTTTTATCTTTTTATCCAGTTTGGATAAGGTAATAATAAAGGGATACCGTACCCTGAAAAATTCATCGAGATTAGAAGAAAAAATAGAAAGAAATTTTATTCTTTCGTATAGGGGTACACGCTGATCAGTAGCTTCCTGTAAAACCCTTAAATTAAATTCAAGCCAGCTGATATCTCGGTTAATTAGCATTTTTTTTGATTAAAGCGGAAAACCATTGGTTACCGTAGCCCCTGTGGTAGTTGACCTGAAAAAGAAAAAAGCTAATGCAAATGAAACAACGGAAATAACAATACCATACATAAATATATTATAGGCCAAACGGATTAATTTATACTTTCTACCCAGCACTACGGCCAGTTGATAGATATCATTGATTAAAGCACCATATAAATAATTAGGATCACGCATCATTTTACGCATGGCTTCATTATACTGCTCAAAAGGTGCCCTATGAAAATTTCCAAAAAATAACAGGTTAGTTTTTTTGCTGATCACTTCTTCCGAAGTAAACGTGCCCGCACCAAGTTTAGGGCGGGTGGCAAGAATGGCAATTACAATAGTTGAAACCGAAACAATTAAAAAAATACTGCTTGGAATAACGAGGTATGGTTCATCCTGTAATTTCCTGAACAATACGCCGAGAATAACGGATATAATAATGGAGTTAACGGAGATCAGAATATTTGCTTTATGATCTGCCATATCGCTTAGGTGAAGGTGATTGGCAGAGGTAAGCCTTAGCATAGTCTGAATACCTTTGGTAGGAAGGTCTTTAGACTCGCTAATGGTTAAATTCTCCGGTCTTGATTTTTTTTCGATATTTTCTTTGATCTTTTTGATATTTTCTCTTTTTTTTTCTTCTAATAAATTCTGACAATAGGTGGTATAATAAATGTGTGCTTCCAGAAATTCAAGCGATTGTTCACTCCAAATCGTTTTGTCTATATCTGGTTCTTTTAAACTTATTTCTTTAAATACCTGTTTATTAGTTTCCTTAAATTCTTTAGTACCAAAATGATAAGTGTCCGCATCACACAGAATCTCCTCGAGCAATGTTTTGGGAGCGCGGGGACTTTTGGTGGACATGATACAATCCTCTATTTCTTTAATCAATACCGGTTCATTCATGTTGATCAGCATGAAACTTTTCATCAGCTCTACACCTTTCAATTCATGTCCGGGAGCACCGGTAAACAAATATCCTGAATCATGAAACCAGGCTGCAATAAATAGTACAAGAACATTTCTCTCAGACAGTTCATAATGCGCTGCAATCTCTTTGGCTCTTTGTACCACCGTTTCTGTATGATGCAGATTATGAAATACCAATTGGGTAGCATTCATTTTCTGGAACAGGTCGGTTATATAATTTTCCGTCTTTTTATAAATACTTGAATCCATAGAAAGGGTTAAAAGTTTATATTGAATTTGGTGCCGATAGAAAAGTTGAATAGTTGGTCTTCTTTTGAAAAACCCATAGTAGCAGATAACAACACAAAATTGTATGCTGCATAATAAAATCCTCCGCCATACGAATGGTGCCATACGTCAGATGATTGTCCTTTCACCCACACTTTGCCAAGATCTGTATAACCCACTACACCAAATGCACCTGGGAAGATAAAAGATTTTGATTCAAAAAGTTTTGCCCTTAGTTCCAGGCTTGTATAAAACAGCGAGGTTCCTGAAAAGCGATTCTTACGATAGCCGCGTGCAAAATTATTGGCACCTAGATTCATTGTCTGAAAATATTCATAATTCTTACTGAATATATGGCCGCCGCCTACCCGTACAACCGCAACTAATTTTGCAGGTTCACTTAAAGCCGCATGCACAGCCATATCCGAAGTAATGGCCGTGTAAGGTTTGCTGTTACTGGTAAGCCCACCCAATGCAACAAAATCAGTTTTCCAGTTAATGCCGCGTGTTGGCAGTAAAACATTATCGAGGTTATTAATAAGAACACTGGCTTTACCGCCCACAAATGTTTTTAGTGCATACACATGAGTGGAATCTAACCCCAACAAAGAAGGGCTACCTAAAATTTTCCCCTGGTTGTTTTCATACTTGTCCCAGTAGTGATTAATAACCGGCCCAGCCATGATATGCAGTACCGAGTTAATTTTTCTCCTGAACAATATTTCCCCCTCCAGGTATTTATACCTTACATTGTAATATTTCGTGTCTTTGGTTTTATCAAGAATCGTTTCATTTCCAAATCCAAAAAAGTTGTTTAATACCGGGTTAACCAACGAAGTATTTACCAACATATCGGTATTGCCAAATAAGTGATTAAATTCTCCCTGATATTTTAAACTATAAGCGCTTCCGTTCAATGCATATAAGGCAGAGAAGCGTTGTTCTGTTGCATAGGGATCTTTTCTAAAACCAAATGTTCTTTTTTGAAAGCCTACCCCAACCAGCATTTTATCTTCCGCATTATATCCGATGGTTAGTTTTGGGAAATTAAATATATCGTATTTATAGCTGATAGGAGAGTAATCATTTACATGAGGGCTAGTTGAGGTTAGGATCCGGGAGCGGTTATGGTTATCGATAAAATTTTCCTTTGTATCCATATCATACAGATAGTTCCTCACATTTCCCCGGATATTGAAAGTGTCATTTCCTTTACCGCCAATGATGCGGATTTTTGTGCGTGAACTGGCCTGATCTTCTATGTCAAAATAGTCATCATCATTCAATCCGTACAATAATATTTCTTTGGTAACCTTTGGGTCAAATTTTCTTTGATACATTAAAGACGATAATTCCTGACTTCCTTTTTTTCTTTTATACACACTTACCTGAAGTGAATCTGACGCTGTTGTAATTTTAAAATATTCTTTATCATTCGTACCCATTACGGTAACTGTTTTCGATATAAAATCATAATACTTTAATCCTTCCTTCATTAATTCATTGCGACGGCCTTTCAATTTAGCTTCGATAACTCCTCCATCCAGTTTTACGATTTCGTATGGCATATTGTTAACGGCATTGTGTATTACACTATCTGATATATCATGTTGAAAACTATCTATAATATTTGTCCATTGTGTTTTATCTAGACGGTTTAAAAAGAACCGGTCAAAGTCTCTTTCTTCCCAGTTCAGCCAGTTAACATCGTTAATTTTTGCGGAGAAACCTTTCAGGTACCGAAAAAGATGTGCAGATATTCCTTTAATCAATAAGCCATCGGAATTAAAAAACGCCTGATCCCTGTCTTTTGGAACGGCGAAATACACTTTGCCTTTTCCGGTATCCCGTGTGCCCCATCTCCATTGATCAAAATGCCTGTCCCAGTCGCCAATCAGCATATCCAACAGCCTTGCGCGCAATACCTGGGGCTGATCTATCCTGTTATCATTATCCTCTAATATTTTGCTGATAACTTTTTGGGTACTCTTTAAATTGTTTTCCTCATTGGTAGGGTCCTTTTCTTCGAGAAGGAAAACAGTATTGGCTATTCTTGAACGAAATTTTCCGAAGGCAGGATCATCGGGAACAAAATAGAGCTTGGGATTTGCCGCAGTAACGTGAACGGCTTTGGCTAAATCAGGTACTGCCATTGCCCCATAAGGATGCGAAGCAGAGATCATGTCTTCCACTATGGTTTCGGCAACAGAACCGCGCAGAAATTCGGGTATGGCTTTTTCAGGATTTTTAGCAATTGAACGCAGTGCCCATTCTTTACCTTCTTTATCTTTCAAACGGAATGAAGTAGATTGCTTACCGCCACCAACACTTAGTATAGTCATCCCCCCTTTTTCTTTGCTTAGATCAAATACTTTCATTTTTATTTTAGTAGACCATTCTTTCCGGTAATTATTTCCGAAAATAAGTCTTTGCATACCTGAAGCTTTGTCATATCTCTCACTCGCCGAAACAATCACACTATCTTCAAAAGGCACTTGGATTGCTGTTACTGCTATTGATTTTTTACCTGAATCAACATTAGGCAATTTGGAAAAATCTAAAATAGTATTTTCATATGCTTTATGTAGCGAATCTCCTTTCAATGTATAAAAGGCTACATTAACATTTTTATTTTTCAGTATTTCCAAAGTGACAAAACCATTTTCCTCTGCGCCAAATATTTCGCGCTTACTTTTCGAAACCCTTGTTTTATTGGTACCGCTGCCACTAATAATATAATTATAGCTGCTGTCTTTAATGAGCTGGAGATTATGTTCATGACCTGCTGCGAAAATTACATTAGGATGATTTTTCATTACCTTCTCCAAATCGTGTACCATATTCTGATAAGCAGGATGTTTCAGGTCTTGTGGCGTTCCAAAAATTCCCCGTGTAATAGGGTAGATGGAGCCGATCACCGGCATAGGAATATATAGGTTAGGACTGAGATCAGTTAACGGAAAAAGGTGTTGCTTTACTGTATAATATCCTCCATGAATGCCATTACTTTTAAAAGGATGGTGGCTGGCAAAAATGATGAGCTTTTTATCATTCTTACTAATAATATCACCCAGTTCTGTTAATACATCCTGTTTTGTTTTATATGGGCAATCTGATTCTATTCCGGGTTTGTCATATAAATGAAGCCACCACTGGGTATCCATTAAAATCATGATTACATCTTTACTTAGTTTTATCTCTACAGGACCCGGACAACCATCCTTGGGATAAAAATTCACATTTTTATTACTATGCTGGTCTATATAATTCTGTTCACGCATTACTGTGTTCCAGCCATCGGGACCCTCATGGTTCCAGTCGTGGTTGCCGGGTATAAAATATACCTGGGCGGGCGTGTTAAGTCCGATGTTTATCTGTGAATCGAGAATTGCTGTGGCGGTATTATAGCCAAATTCAACATCATCAGGTAGTCCGTAGGTATATAAATTATCACCCAGGTATAAAATAGAGGTAATGCTGTCCAGTTTAATATTTTTTCTAACAGCATTCACAACCGGCTGATGGCCGTTTTTTAGAGCGCCTGCATCACCAATTAAAACTAACCGTACTTGTACGGAATCTTTTTGGGCAATAGTGTAATTTGCCAGGAATAACAGTTGCAGGGTAAAGAGTACAATTTTTTTCACTTACTTAAATTTTTTGAATTTATACATGCCATCGCCTGATGTTTCTCGTTTTAATACCAGGATATTTGCAGAGCCGGTTTTATGGGATTCATTAGAAATTAATAAGTCACCATTGGGCGTAAATGCAATTCCTTCCGGCTGTTTATAGAGAGAAGGGTTTAAAGGGTAAGCTTCTTTTACCTGCCCGTTCTGGTCTACAATTATCAATGCTTTATTTACAGATGAAAGAATAAACAGTTCATTTGTAACCGGATTAATAGCTGTAGCAGAAGGCTTGAATTTTATTTTTTCTAATCCCAAATCTTTGGCGATTGCAGAAATATCAATGGCAAGAGACGATATTTTGTAGCTGCCATCCATGATGTTAAAGGCCCAGATAGTGATAGATTTCTTTTTATCTCCTTCACAATTCTTGCAGATCATATTCAGGCTGTTAGTTGTTTCATCGTAAAACATACTTTCAAATTCGTTTTTACCTTCAGCTGGAAATTTGAAGGTCTCGGCCTGCAATGAATCCGCAGAATAGAATTTGATCCTTGTAATATCGCCAGAACTTGCCAGAACATAAAAAAGACTGTCTACTAACTGCAGATCCTCATAATCATTATTCTTACCAAATTTCCATTTCTGAATAGCCAGTTTGCGTTTTAAAAAAATCTTATATAAAGAGCCGGTAGCGTCTGAAATAGCAAAGACACTGGTATCTTTTGCATAATATTCAATCCCTGATATTTCATTCAGCTGATCGGGCATATCAATTTGGTACGGATGGTTTAGGTTGTATTGCTTAGGTGTGGGGTATGAAGAATCCTTGTCAGCAGCCCGGCAACTGATTAAAAGGAATAAAGCACTGGCATAGAAAAGTATACGCTTTGATGGACACACAGTAAAAACTGAGGACTTTTGGTTCATAACAGCAGTTCTAAATGATTAGATACACCAATTATTAAAAAACCCTGCCATGCCAGGTGTAGACAGGCGAGCTAAGCGGTTGAAATGACTTATTAAAAGTGGGGAAAAAATTCTACAATCATTAAATCTTTTTTTCTGCATTATTCGGCATACTTATTTCATGAGGTATTTTAGTTATAAGAAACCTATTAGCATTAATCACAAATTTTTAAAAAATCAATTATGAAAAAAGCATTTATTTTTTTGACATTGGCAATGGGTATTGCCACCGCTTCTTTAACTGCCCAAACAAAGCAAAAAACGGAAACTGATGACCGTAAAACAAAAGTAAAACCAACTACTACCGTTGGCGATAAATTGCACAATGCAACACACAAAAGCAAAAAACATCATGGCTGGAAATACAAAAACAAGAATAAAAATACTGATAAGAAAACAAAAATCGAAGTAGGTAAAGGATAATATTGGTTTTAAGATAATCTTCCCCGGTAATTTTTACCGGGGATTTTTTTATGTCTACTCCCTTATTTTCGCTGAACTATTTTAGCAGCTTTAGGATCTGTTTTTTGCGCTGAGCGTAAAGAGGGTAGTTCTTTGCTTTCGGTTTTTATGATATAAACGGCCTGCTCATTGGGTTTAATGCCATCACCTAATTCTCTGCTGTATATTTTTGTAAATTCTGCACCCAGGTAAAGTATCATCGAGGTATAATATATCCAAACAAGAATAACGAATATGGAAGCCACCGTTCCATACGTTGCCCCCAGGTTTGAATTACCTATGTATAGACCAATAAGGAATTTACCTATAATAAACAGTACGGATGTAAAGGCAGATCCCACAATGCTATCCTTCCAGCCAATTTTAGCATCCGGCAAAACCTTATATATGATCGTAAATAGGAGGGTGATTACTAAAAAAATAATCAGATAATTAAGGGTATATAAAAGTTTAACGGATGAGTCGATGAATAGTTTTTCGAGACGCGCATACAAAATATCCATCAAAGAGTTAATGATAAGCGATACGAGTAAAATAAAACCCACACCTACAATTAAAGAAAAGGAAACAAGCCTGTCAATGATCAATTTTAATAATCCTTTTTTGGGTTTGGCACGGATACTCCAGATATAATTAATTGATCCCTGAATTTCTGTAAATACCCCTGTTGCACCAAGGATCAATACAATGCCTCCAATAATCAACCCCCATATTCCCTGGTCTTTCAGCTGCACATTGGCAATAATATGCTGTATCTGAAGTGCGGCATCGGAGCCAATCAGTGTTTTTATTTGTCCATATACTCTTCCCTCTACAGCTTCGCGTCCAAAAACCAAACTGGAAATGCTAATAATAATCACTAAAAAGGGAGCTACCGAAAAAATAGTAAAATAGGAGAGTGATGCACTAAGTTTAGCTCCGTCATCATCAATGAATTCTGTTACAGTTTTCTTTAGAATTTTGGAGTAGGCTGATAATGTTTTCATTTGTTAATGAGAACCAATTCTATTCCAGATCCATTTCTATACGCAACTGTGGAAATATTTTCACAGCTTATCAGAAATTGAACGGCTTTTACGAAAGGGAGGTATAATTTTTTTATTAATTTATTCATTAATAATGAAAATCACTTTTTATGCGAAGTATATTGTATGTAATAGCAGTAATCCTGATAATAGGATGGCTGGTAGGTTTTTTTGCGTATAGCGCCGGTGGACTAATACACATTCTGTTGGTATTGGCCATAATTTCGGTTTTATTAGGTATTATCAATAGATCTGCCGATTAATATAATCAACAGTTTTCTGATGGTAAGTATAAAGAAACACTAGGGGCCTTAGTGTTTCTTTATTTTACTATAAGCTTACACAATAGCTTTCTTTTCGATTTTTTCTACTTTTAAAAGGAACTTACTGGTATCTGTATCTGAGGACGGTCCATATCCATCAACCAATGTGCCTTTGGCTCCATCAATGGATTCTATTACGTACAGAATAGAATCATCAGAAGGATCCGTTTGACCTTCAAAGCGGAAAAAATCAACAATTTTAACCTGCTCTGCCGTATAGGTTTTTTCTGTTGTGAGAGACTCCAGTGTATCTTCTTTCACAGAAAAATTTTCTTTATAACCGTCGGCTATCAATTTGTTATAACAATCTACCAGTGTTTTTAAATAAGGTGTAGTGGGAGCGTTCATGGTATTTAATTTATAGGTAAAAAAAGGCTGGTAGCATAAATGCACCAGCCCGTTAATGCAGTCGGCGTTAATCAGATTCTCCGGGTGTTCTAAACCTCGGCAAGCTAGAATTAATCCGGTCTGCTGTTTTTCACTAACCGCACAACTATTTTATGTACTAAGTGTGGATGTGTAAAACTCAGCAGTTAACCTTAAGAAGCTATTGTTTCATGGAGGTCACGATATTTTTTTATAATATCATGTGATGTTTTCAATGAAGCTTTTTGATCCATAATCAATTGCCTGGTTTCAGCGTTCATTTCTGCATCTGAAGCAAGAGCCGCATCATATGCTTTCTGAGCAGCATCTTCGCCAAATTCACAGGATTCCAATACGGAAAGCCTTTCCTTCTGTGCGAAAGCAGCTTTCACATCCATCCAGGTACGATAAATTTTACCCGAGATAGTTGTATCAGTAGCAGGTTCACCGCCAATTTTTACAACGGCATTACTTAACTCACGGACATGATCGCGGCTGTCATTGGCCATTTTTCCAAACATAGCGTGTAGATCAACATCGGTAGCCTTGATCTCTTCAGATGCTTTTTCATATCCGTTTATCCTGTCATTGTTGATCTTTACCAGATCATTTAAGGTTTCTATTAATACTTCATTTGTGTTCATAGTTAAAAGTTTTTTAAGAAATGCAAAAAATCTGTGCCATCATGCCGGCTCTTTTACTTGTTCAAATAGCAGTTAGATTGTAGAAAGAAATACACGTAACGGATAACTTTAGCTATTAGACATTCGGTTGCCATTAGCTTTAAAGAGTGGTAAAGGAAGAAAATTTTGTTATGAAACAACGGAAAACAAAGACATCAAAACCTCAAATTTTTTCTATGACTTATCTTCCCATTATTAATTCCTTACCTGTTTTTTTGAAAGTATACTCTTGTTAAAAGAGGGGTTACTTTTCCAAAAGTTCGCTTGAATATTTTTTATTTTCTTTTGCCTTCTAATGAAGGTTATTAAAGTAAACTATTAATTAAAATGACGCACCCAAAAATATTGTTCCTTTGTTAATTCCGCAGAAGCTGGCGTGTGCATTGGGATTCATTTATTACACTAATAACTTGTAAAAAATAGGGTAAATGATCTGATTATACGTTTCAGAAATTTAAAGGAGACATTTTGCAACCGATTTAATTTTCTTTCAAACCTAGAAATGTCCTCAGCTTTACATCTCCCTTTTGGGGAATATATTCTACATATTCTCTCTACGTAGTAGTATGTTAATGAAAAATCAAAAATACCCCCTTGTCTATCAGCTTTTTAACCTGAAAATGACCGCTGTAAACTGGTATAATTTTTTATCCATAATAAGGCCAGTCCATTTGGTTTAAGCAGTCCCTATGCAAAAAATTCTAATTGTTGATGATGATAAGGATCTATGCTTCTTATTAAACCGTTTTTTAACTCGAAAAGGTTATCAGGTTACTGTGAAGTATACGGGACAGCAGGCTATTGATTACCTGGAAAACGCCGAGCCTGATCTTTTAATCAGTGACCTTGGACTTGGTGATATCGACGGTATCACTATCCTTAATAAAGCAAAAGAATTATATCAAAACTTACCTGTTATTATCATTACCGGCTTTTCTGACATCAAAACTTCAGCTACAGCCATGCGACAGGGCGCATTTGATTATGTAATGAAACCTCTTCTGCCTGAACAAATTTTATTAACAGTGCAGGAAGCACTTGAGAGCCGTAAGAGAGGACTTACCAATTCCGCTAATTATCATTTCAACGATAAGGATATTACAGAATATTATTTCTGGGGCAATAGTGAGCAGTCAATAAAATTATTCAGGCAGATGCACCTGGTGGCGCCCACAAATCATAATATTATTATTTATGGTGAGGATGGCGCTGGTAAACATGCGATTGCACATGAGATACATAAACTTAGCAAAAGAAGCC
>JBBRHM010000009.1:0-43595 GCA_038222655.1 Chitinophagales bacterium
CGTTTTTTACTATCTTTGTTATCAATCATGGGATCACTGAAATTATCCACATGACCGCTGGCTTTCCAGGTGGTGGGGTGCATAAAAATGGCAGCATCAATACCTACGATATTTTCATGCAATTGGGTCATACTCTTCCACCAGTAATCCCGGATATTTTTTTTGAGTTCACTGCCATAAGGGCCATAATCGTAAACAGCACTAAGGCCGTCATAGATCTCACTACTGGGAAACACAAAGCCATATTCTTTGGCGTGCGAAATAATTGCCTGAAAGCGGTTGTCTTGCTGTATGCTCATAACGGCGGCAAAAATATGCTTTTACGCTTGCTCTGCGAAACCCGTCTGCCACTTGTTTGGAGGGATATTGTTTTATTTTGTTCATTCATACAATAATTTACTGTTCTATAAATAAAAAAATTAGTTTTATCCCTACTTAATAACTGATACTATGTTTAGAAAATTATTATTGATCATCCTCCTTCTACCCGTTTTATTGCAGGCACAGCAAACCACTGATTACCCCAGTGATTACCTCTCTCCGGCTTTCCATGCAGGCCGCCGGGCCGCATTCAGGGATTTAATGCCCAAAAATAGTGTCGGTATCTTTTTTGCTTCGCAAACAAGAACGCGTAATAATGATGTGGATTACCTGTATGCACAAAGCAAGAATTTTTATTATTTAACAGGACTGGAAGAACCCAATTCTTTATTGTTGATTTTTAAAGAACCTGTAACCATTCTTGATAAAACCGGAACTGAATTTTTATTTGTTCAGCCACGCAATCCGCAACGGGAAATGTGGACAGGCAAGATTCTTGGCGTAGAGGGTGTAAAAGAAAGATACCAATTTGACAATGTATTTACCAACGATCAATTCAATGCAAACACAATCGATATAAGCAGGTATGATTCTGTACTGACCGCTTTCCGCAGTGAAAATGTGCTTGCGAAATATAAAGGCGCAGATCCCTTAAGCAGGATGGCAGCTATCACAGACAGTCTTATCACAACTAATAAAAAAAATATCGCAGTTGGTACTACCCGGATGATTTTACAAAAGCTTCGTGGCATCAAACAACCAGAGGAAATCGCTCTTATAGAAAAAGCAGTTGCCATGAGCGCGCAGGGCCATAATGAAGTAATGAGAGCTGCCAAACCCGCCATGACCGAATACCAGGCGCAGGCGATGATGGAATATATGTTTAAAATAAATGGTTCTGAGTTTGTGGGGTATCCCAGCATCAATGGATCTGGGGCAAATACCTGTATACTTCATTATCAGACCAACCAGAAACTGCTAAAAGACGGTGATCTTTTGTTAAGCGATTGTGCTGCCGAATACCATGGATACAGTGCAGATGTTACCAGAACCATTCCGGTAAATGGCAGGTTTACACCGGATCAGAAAATAATTTATGAACTGGTACTGGAAGCGCAGGATTCAGCCTTCCTGCTATGTAAAGCTGGAAATATGTTTGGTGATCCACATGCAGCAGCAGTAAGGGTTATTACAAGGGGTTTGCAGAAACTGGGTATCATTACAGATGCCTCAGAACTAAGAACTTATTTTCCGCATGGCACTTCTCATCATTTGGGACTGGATGTTCACGATATGGGTGAACGTGGTGTCCCATTGGCTGAAGGCATGGTATTTACAGTAGAGCCGGGCATTTATATTCCACCGGGAAGTAAGTGCGATAAGAAATGGTGGAGTATTGGGGTTCGCATTGAAGATGATATCCTCATCACTAAAACCGGCTACCGGAATCTCTCAGCCGGATCACCCAGAACTGTTGACGGGATAGAAAAAATGGCGAAACAGAAAAGTATTTTTAAATAGGGATACCAGATTTATTTTACCACAGAACGCACAGTGTTTTACAGATTTTTTTATTTAGTTATCCTTTGTTATTGGCGGAAAATTTTCTGGCGGCTTTATAGGTTCAGCCACGGTGATAGATGTATTGGTCAGCACCGGCTTATCCTGTACCTGTAAGGATGCTTTGTTTTCCAGTTCTATTTCCTGTATCCAAACAGCATAATCATTGGGAAAAATATTTCTGCCCTTGTGCATCGTATATGACCTGGTAAAAGATGCCCCAAAATAAAGAATGATGGCAGAATAATATACCCACAATAAAATAATTACCACAGAGCCGGCTGCACCATAGGTAGAACTGATATGCGTTTTTGTGAGGTAATAACCAATCGCAAATTTTCCCAATAAAAATAAAACAGTAGTGGCAATGGCGCCGGTGATCACATCGCGCCATTCAATACGGGCATCAGGCAACACTTTAAAAATAATAGCAAAGAGAAAACTCGTTGTGGTAAATGTTATGAAAATATTGATGCCATAAGCCACATATGCTGCCATACCGGGCAATAGCTTCAGCAATTGCTGTCCCAGCAAATCAAGAATGGAGTTTACAATCAGCGAGACCAATAAAATAAAACCAAGACTCACCACCATAGAAAAACTAAGCACCCTGTTAACAACCAGTTTAACCCAGCCTTTTTTTGGCTTGGCTTTTAGTCGCCATATATAATTAATAGAATCCTGGATCTCTGCAAACACGCCTGTTGCGGCAAAAATAAGTGCACAAATTCCGATGACAGATGCCCAGGTAATGTCTTTGGAAATGGTGGCGTTGCGGATAACCTGTTCTATCTGTAACGCAGCTTCAGCACCAATAAAACCCTGCATATGTTCAAAGATCACACCTTGTATGGCCTCTCGACCGTAAAAAATATCACATAGGCTGATAATAACTATCAGCATGGGTGCAATAGAGAACACTGTGTAATAAGCCAGTGCCGCACTCATGCGGAAAGACTTATTATCGCTGAAATCAGAAATTGATTCTTTAAAAATGGACCATGTACTTACAATATGTCGTCTCATCAAATTCTGTTTAAAATTTTATTCTATTGCAGCTTCTCATTATTAGTATGGCGATCTGCATCGCGGGTATTTTTTTTCTGAAAATTTTTTTCCAGCGCTGTTGTTAAATCTACACCTGTTTGATTAGCCAGGCAAATCAATACCCATAATACATCCGCCATTTCATCCGCTATTTCTATGTTTTTATCAGATTCTTTATATGACTGTTCCCCGTAGGTTCTTACCATTACCCGGCTCAGTTCGCCAACTTCTTCCATTAAGATACCCAGGTTAGTTAATTCATTAAAATATCGTACCCCTGTGGTCTTTATCCAGGAATCTACCTGTTGTTGTGCCTGTTCTATTGTCATAACAATTTTTTATGGTAAACCGATACCCCCGTAAAGGGTTTTGATTTTCATAATGGTAGCAATTGACAGCGCTTTCTGTTTTGCCATCTCTGCTTTTCCACCACTATATAATTCATCCACCGTTTCCGAGAATAAAGATACCCAACGAGCAAAATGTTCTTCGCGGAAAGCTGATAGCTGGTGAATATGCTGGTGCACCTTCATCACATTGCCTTTATAAAAAGCGGTGCCAAATAAAACGGTTTCCCAGAAATCAACGATAACCGGCATATGTACTTCCATCTTTAACGGCGCAACTTTTACAAAGAAATAGCCGATCACATTATCAGTGAGCGCTTTGCTGTAGAAGGATTCCATCATTGCTGTTATATCTTCCCTCGTAGCAATATCGCGCATAGCAAATATATTTTATCGAAAAAATTCCAATTATAAGCAATACAAATATGCTTTATCTTCTGGTAATCATTTCGCTTATGAGAGAAAATCATTCACGATTTTTTGAATCAATGATAATAGTTACCGGGCCATCATTCAATAAATGCACTTTCATGTCGGCCCCGAAAATACCTGTTTGAACCTGCTTGCCCATATCTGTTTCCAGTTGCCGGATCATTTTCTCATATAAGGGTATGGCCATATCCTGTTTTGATGCTTTACTATAAGATGGCCGGTTTCCCTTTTTCGTATTTGCATATAGGGTAAACTGGCTCACCAGTAAAATATCGCCGTTCACCTCTTTTATACCCAGGTTCATGATGCCCTCCTTATCATTAAAAATACGTAGGCTACAGATCTTGTTGCTCAGCCAGGTTATATCCTCATCGTTATCAGCATCTTCAATACCTAATAATACCAGTAAACCCGTTCCAATACTACCGGTTATTCTGTCATCAACGGTTACCGACGCTTCCCTCACTCTTTGAATAACAATTCTCATAATCTCTTAACAGTTTTTTGACGAATTTTGTGAGAATGAAGATAGACATTACAACGGAGATCCTGTTTCAAACCGCCCGCAGCGGCGGCAAAGGCGGCCAGAATGTAAACAAGGTAGAAACCATGGTGGAGGGACGTTGGGAAGTGTCTTCCTCATCGCTTTTTAAACCGGAACAGAAACAGCGGATTCTTGATAAATTAAAGAACAAAATTACGGATGAGGGATACTTGCTTGTAAAATCACAATCCGAAAGATCGCAGTTGGGTAATAAGCAGGAAGTGATAAAAAAAATGAACCAACTCGTAACCGTATCATTAATAAAACAAAAAATACGTCGCCCCACAAAACCCACCAAAGCGGCCAAAGAAAAAAGAATAGACACTAAAAAAAGAAATACGTTTACCAAAGAACAGCGCAAAAAAATAAACCGTAACGATTACTAATGAAAGCTACTATAGTATTTGCCTTTTTTCTTTTTATCGCTGCCAGTGGGATTTGCTTTACAGGCAAGCAAGGAAAAAAGTTACCCAAAAGACAATTGCAACTCATATTTACGCATATGATCGGTAAGGAGCATCTGGTACTGGGAAATACCTTCACAAATATTTTCGGAGAAAACATTATCGTGCAGAAGTTCAAATATTATATTTCCAATTTTTCTGTAACTGACAATACAGGAAAAATAACCCGCTTGCCTCCAAAATATTTTTTAGTAGATGAAACAGATTCTTTGTCAAAGATTATTTCACTAGTGGTTCCTGATATTGCTATCAGTAAGATCAGTTTTTTATTAGGTGTTGATAGTATCAGAAATGTTTCCGGGATACAAACAGGCGCACTTGATCCATTGAAAGGTATGTTCTGGACCTGGAACAGTGGCTATATAATGGCCAAGCTGGAAGGAAGTTCCACTTCTTCCACTATTGCCGGGCATTATTTTGCCTACCATATTGGTGGTTTCAAGCACCCGATGAATACAGTAAGAATAATTGATCTCGATGTTTCACAAAATAACAGGTGTATAGAAATGAATATCTCAGCCGATATCAATCAGTGGTTCAAAAGCAAATCAGTATGTAAAATCTCGGAAACGCCTGTCTGTCATAGTCCGGGTGCATTGGCGATGAAAATAGCTGATAATTACAGTACCATGTTTTCAGTAAACAGTGTACACTGATATGAAATTTCCAGGAACCATATTAACAACATGCTGCATCATTATTATTGGAACGGGTTGGATAACCATTGATAATCGCTATTTCAGGCCTACCCCTGTAAAGTTTACGGTGCCCAAAGGCTGGCCCAAACCCGTATATGACTTTTCAAAGAACTCACTAACAGCAGAAGGCATCGCATTAGGCAGAAAATTATTTTATGACGGAAGGCTAAGCCGTGATGGAAATTTTTCCTGCGGCAGTTGTCACCAGCAGTTCGGCGCATTTAATACATATGATCATAATCTGAGTCATGGTTTTAATAATTCTCTTACCAACCGCAATGCACCCGGTCTTTTTAATCTTGCCTGGCAGAGAGAATTTATGTGGGATGGCGGTATTAATCATCTCGACCTTCAACCTATGGCGCCCATAACCGCAGAAAATGAAATGGCAGAAACCATTGACAATGTGATTAGCAAATTAAGAACGGATGCCGTTTACAGCAAAATGTTCAAAGCCGCTTTTGGTGATGAAACGATTAATTATATGCGCATGGGTAAAGCCATGAGCCAGTTCTTACTACAATTAGTAAGCAGTAACAGTAAATACGATAAAGTAATGCGGGGTGAAGCAACATTTATTTTACCGGAGCAACTGGGCTATGAAATTTTTCAGAAAAAATGTGCCGCCTGCCATGCCGAACCCTTCTTTACAGATTTCTCTTACCGCAATACGGGTATGACGGCCGACCCGATAGGCAATGATATAGGAAGAATGAAAATAACCGGCAACAGGAATGATTCACTGAAGTTCAGGGTACCCAGTTTGCGCAATGTAGCCATAACCTTTCCCTATGGGCATGATGGCCGCTTTTTTTCCCTGTCAAATGTATTTGAACATTACAGAAAAAATATGGTGGCCGACGCTAATACCGATTCTTTAGTAAGAAAAAAGCTGGTACTCTCTAATTATGAAATAGGGCAGTTAACCGCATTTCTCTATGCCTTAACGGATTCTGCTTTCCTGAAAGATGCACGTTTTGCTGCGCCTGGTTACGATAACAAGGGCAAACCACCCTCAGATATTCACCAGTAACCCGCAACTTTGTTACTTTAGAGAAGCCAAACGCTGAAAGCGCAAAGCTAAACGCGGTGGGCCCAATGAAATAAACCATTAAACGAATTACCCTCTTGAGCGGAATAAAGAAATTAGCGGGACAAACAATGTGGTATGGCGTAAGTTCTATTGCGGCAAGGTTTATTGGTTATTTATTGGCGCCACTGCTTACTTATTCGGGCCATGTGAAAATGGCAGATTTTGGAAGGCAGAGTATATTGTATTCCGCAATCCCGGTTTTAATGGTATTGTTTACATATGGTTTTGAAACCGCTTACTTCCGCTTCTCAGGAAAGGAGGAGAATAAACAATCCATTTACAGCACAGCATTCTTATCGCTATTGGTTTCCACAATTCTTTTATCGGGCCTGTTATGGTATTGCCAGACCGCGCTTGGAAGATTAACGGATTTTACAGAGACCCCGCAGATAATACAACTCGCCATTTTCATCATTGCCATCGACGCAATATGCGCCATTCCTTTTGCCAGATTAAGGCAGGAAGAAAAACCGGTTAAATATGCTTTTGTACGTGTCACAGGAATTTTCGTGAACCTTATTATTGTATGGTTCTTTGTGAACTATTGTCCGGCACAAGTGGAAAGAGATCCCAATAGCTGGGTGGGTTTGTTATATGATGCCGGAAAAAATCCAATCGTATACGTTGTATTGGCAAACCTTATACAGAATATCATTACTTTATTATTATTGAGTAAAGAAATTTTACAGGTTCGCTCTACTTTCAACGTGAAACTTTGGCGAGAGATGATGATATATGCTTTGCCGTTAGTGATCGTAGGTTTGGGAGGCATCATCAATGAAACATTCGACAGGATCATGCTGAAAGCCTGGCTGCCCGGGACAGACACTTACCGCAATGAACAGGTAGGTATTTACAATGCCTGCTATAAACTATCCCTACTAATCACGCTTTTTGTACAGGCATTTAAAATGGGCGCCGAACCTTTCTTCTTCAAACAGGCGGAAGGACAAGAGTCGCAAAAAGTATATGCTCGGGTGATGAAATTTTTTGTAATCATTTTGGCGGTAATGTTCCTCGTAGTAAGTCTGTTCCTTCCGGTATGGGCACGTTTGATAGGCCCTCCATACAGGGCGGGACTGGCTATTGTACCGATCCTGTTACTTGCCAATATATTCCTAGGTATTTATTATAACCTCACTATCTGGTTTAAACTGAGCAACCGTACCATTGTCGGAACCTATATTACACTTACCGGAACAGGGATAACTCTCGGCATCAATTATTTTCTAATCCCGTATTTCGGGTATATGGCGAGCGCTTGGGCAACATTTTTTTGTTACGGCAGCATGATGGTAATGTGTTATATCTGGGGGCAAAAAAATTACCCCATACCGTATGCTACCAAAAAACTGGTTGCCTATATAGTAATAGTTGTGATCATTTTTTTCATTCATAAAGGAGCCATTTATTTGTATACGGCCCGATGGTTTACACTAACACTGGCTACTTTGCTACTTGCTGTCTTTGCATGGTTCATACTGCTTGTTGAGAAAAAAGAATTACAGAAATTGCCGGTAGTAAGAAAATATATACATTGATTTTTCAATAGTGATTTCCATCACCGATTTCTACCCGTTTAACTTTTATACCCTAATTAAATAATTATGGCAGAAGATTTATCTATCAATCGTGGTGAAAAAACAGAACAATATCAATCACTGATTCCCCAGATCAAAGCATTAATAGAAGGCGAACCCGACCTCATAGCTAACCTTGCCAATATATCAGCGGCCTTGAAAGAGCAATTCGGATGGTTATGGGTAGGATTTTATTTAGTGAAAGATGAGCAGCTGGTATTAGCACCTTTCCAGGGACCCGTTGCGTGTACCCGCATCAGCAAAGGACGCGGTGTTTGCGGCACCAGCTGGGCCAAAGCAGAAACTTTATTGGTAGAGGATGTAGAAAAATTTCCGGGACATATTGCCTGCAGCAGTTTGTCCAGATCCGAAATTGTAGTACCGCTTATAAAAGAGGGAAAAGTGTGGGCGGTGCTTGATGTGGACAGTGAGTTGCTAAATCATTTTGATGAAACGGATAAAAAGTTTCTGGAAGAAATTGTGGCGGGTATTACTTGCTGAAAAAAATTATTCACCACCCCTGATATTTATTTTTCTGCGAAAAATAAATATCGTCCCCTCCTTGGGAAGGAGGGGAAATTAAACTACGGTGCATTGTTCCCTTAGCCACCTTTTGAACTTTCGCCAATTTCCCTTAGCTTTGCAGCATTCATATATTCTCTCTACAGACGTTGATCATTCTTCCGTGACAAAGTTCATCAAGTCAATTACGGGCAGGCTATATACCATCTGAGCTTATTTCGGATGTTCATTTATTAAAATTTTTCTATTTTGTTATTTAAAGACTTAGGCCTTATTGAGCCCATTTTACAGGCACTCCATACGGAAGGCTACACAACCCCTACACCCATTCAGGAACAATCCATTCCCATTCTTTTACAACGCAGGGACCTTTTGGGATGTGCACAAACCGGTACCGGCAAAACAGCTGCTTTCGCCATACCCATACTGCAGATACTGCACGAAGAAAAACAATCGGGCAATGCGGTTAAAGGCATCAAAGCCTTAATCTTAACACCTACCAGGGAACTGGCCATACAGATTGACGAAAGTTTTGCCGCCTACGGTAAAAACCTTAACCTGAAACATCTCGTTGTTTTCGGTGGTGTATCACAACAACCGCAAACCAATGCCTTGAGAAATGGAGTGGATATATTAATCGCTACACCGGGTCGTTTATTAGATCTTGTAGAACAAAGATTCATCAACCTTTCTCAGATACAGTTATTTGTATTGGATGAGGCCGACCGTATGCTGGATATGGGTTTTATACACGATGTAAAAAAGATCATCACTAAAATACCTGCCAAAAGGCAAACGCTTTTCTTCTCGGCTACTATGCCCGCAGAAATCGCCAAACTGTCAAGTACCATTTTACACAATCCCGCCAAAGTAGAAGTAACCCCGGTTTCTTCCACTGCAGAAACGATTCAACAATCCATGTACTTTGTTGAGAAAGACAATAAAAAACATTTATTGATTCACCTCCTGAAAGACAAGACCATTAAAACAGCGCTGGTTTTTACAAGAACCAAACATGGTGCAGATAAAGTGGTTAAAGAATTATCAAAAGCTGGTATTGGTGCAGAAGCCATTCACGGAAATAAATCGCAGAATGCACGTCAGCGGGCGTTGAGCAATTTCAAAACCGGGCACACGCGGGTGCTGGTAGCCACCGATATTGCTGCAAGGGGTATTGATGTTGACAGCTTATCACACGTAATCAATTTTGAATTGCCCAATATTCCTGAAACCTATGTACACCGAATCGGACGAACAGGCCGTGCAGGTGCCAGTGGTATCGCTTTCTCATTTTGCGATATGGAAGAAAAAGAATTCCTGAGAGATATCCAGAAACTCATCTCCGCCTCTGTACCCGTAGTAACAGATCATCCGTATGCAATGAGTGATATGTCGCTTACCACTTACAAATCTTTACCACAAAGACCGGTACAGAGACACCGTCAGAATGCCGACCGCAGGCCATCTTTCCGGGGTGGAGACAGCAGAAGATATTCTGCTAACAGCACATCGAACAGGGGAAACTAATAAGTTACAAATACCAGATACGAAGTACGAAGTGTATAGGAACAACCCTATTGCTTCGTACTTTTTTATGTATACAGACAGCAGATACAAATTACAGGAAACCCATACCAAATTTTATAAAACTTCGTACCCCATATTTAATATATCGTACTTGTTTTCTTACTTTAGCAGACATGATAAAGCCAAAACATTTTCTGCTGCTTATTTCCTTTATAAGCCTTACCTCTTTCAGTCAGCCAAAACAAACAGGTAAAATATCTTCCACATCGTATTTTCCTTCAGCGCAAAACTGGGAACAAAAAAGCCCTACAGCATCAGGACTGGATAAGACCAAAATTGAAGAAGCCATTACCATTGCTAAAAGCGCAGAGACAAAAAATCCGCGTAACATGGAAATCAGTCATTACCAGAGTTTTGGTAAAGAGCCCTTTGGTGAAGGAATTGGTCCTTTTGCAGAACGGGGTGATCCAACGGGTGTCATCATTTACAAAGGATATATTGTGGCCACCTGGGGAGAGCCGGCGCGTTGCGATATGACACATAGCGTGACAAAAAGTTTTCTATCTTCTGTAATCGGCGTGGCGGTTGACCAGGGATTGATCAGGAATGTAAATGATACGATAGCCTCTTATGTTGCGCCTGTAGAATTGTTTACACCAGGACAGGTAAACCGCTCAGCGGATTTGGTTGGTCAGCCACAATTATTGCAACCTTTTATAACGCCACATAATAAAACCCTCACCTGGGATCATATGCTTCGCCAGACCAGTGATTGGGAAGGCACGTTATGGGGTAAACCCGAATGGGCAGACAGGCCGGACGCTGATCCATCCAAATGGATCCGGAAAAGAAGCACACCGGGCACTGTTTTCGAATATAATGATGTGCGTGTAAATGTGTTGGCATTAGCTGCAACCAGTGTATGGCGCAAGCCATTGCCGCAGGTACTCAAACAATATATCATGGACCCCATCGGGGCCTCCGGTACCTGGCGCTGGACAGGTTATCGCAATGCATGGATCGTATTAGACGGCCAGCCTGTGCAATCTGTTAGTGGTGGCGGGCATTGGGGTGGTGGTATGTTTATCAACGCGTATGATATGGCACGTTTTGGCCTGCTTACTTTGCACCGTGGTAACTGGAACGGTAGGCAATTACTGAGCGAACAATGGATACAGCAATCCCTAACGCCAACTGTTGCCAAAACAGATTATGGCTATATGAACTGGTTCCTGAATACTGATAAAAAAATGTTACCGTCAGCACCGGCTTCCGCCTTCGTTCATGTGGGAAATGGGAATAACCTGATTTATGTTGATCCTGAACATGATCTTGTAGCCGTGGTAAGATGGATAGCTGATATGAAATCGATGGATGCAACGATAAAAAAGATTATAGAGGCAATACAACGTTAATTTTGAAAATCTATTCCTCTATTTGCTAAATCCCCTATTTTTGCGCCCCGGAGAAACTAGTTTTGAGTTTTGAGTTTTGAGTTTTGAGTTTTGAGTTTTGAGTTTTGAGTTTTGAGTTTTGAGTTTTGAGTTTTTTAGTTTTGAGTTTTTAATTTTTTAATTTTTAATTTTTAATTTTAATGCGGATGTGGCGAAATTGGCAGACGCACTAGACTTAGGATCTAGCGCCGCGAGGCGTGTGGGTTCGACCCCCTCCATCCGCACGGATTGATTATCAATCATTTTGAAGAGACCTAACTTTGGGTCTCTTTGCTTTTGGAGGATTGGCTCTGCAGCTTTTTTTCAAATTCCCCACAATCAATTCTATCAATCCCTTACCTTTGCAGCCCAAATTTCAAGATTAAATAATCACCCATGGCGTCTGTTAACAGAGAGAATATCGGTTTCCTAAACGACAAACTGACTGTAGTTTTAAGTAAAGAAGATTATTACCAGGGCTTTGAGCAAAGCCTGAAGAAATATGCAAAAACAGCCAATATCTCTGGGTTCCGCAAAGGAATGGTACCTGCAGGGTTGGTTAAAAAAATGTATGGTCAGGGTGTTTTCAGCGATGAGGTATTACGTAAGGTGGAAGCTGAGCTTAACGCCTACCTTAACAAAGAACAATTAGATATTTTTGCCCAGCCGCTACCGCTGGATAATGATGCCCGCTCCCTTGATATGAACAATCCCGCTGATTACCAATTCTCTTTCGAGATCGGTTTAAAGCCTGTTTTTACAATTGATCCCAAAGAAATTAAGGTTACCCGTTTTACGGTAACCGTAACAGATGCGATGGTTCAGGAAGAAGTGGAACGCTTACAAATACGGAACGGTAAAATGACCGAGCCGGAAACAGTAACCGGAGATGATAACGTTCTCAATGTAAAATTTATAGAAACAGATGCAGCGGGTAACGAAATAGAAGGTGGCATCAGCAAAGACAATTCCTTACTTGTAAAATATTTTGCTGAAGAATTTCGCAAAAACTTTACCGGTAAAAAAAATAACGATACTGTTCTGATACAACTCAGTACTGCTTTTGAAGATAAAGAAAGAGAAGCGATTCTTGCAGACCTCGGGCTGACTAAAGAAGATGGTCATAAATATTTCAATTTGCTGATAACCAAAGTAGGGCTGGTTGAAAAATCTGAACTGACTGAAGAATTTTTTCAGACAGTATACCCCAATGGTGAAGTTAAAACAGAAGAAAGTTTTCGTGATGCAGTGAAATCAGATATTGAAGCCCATTTTGCACAGCAGGCACGAAACCAGGTTTACGACCAGGTATATCACTATCTCGTAGACCATACCAGTATGGATTTCCCCGCAAGCTTTTTAAAGCGCTGGTTACAATCGGGAGGCGAGCAGCCTAAAACTGCCGAAGAGGCAGAGAAGGATTATCCAACTTTTGCCAATCAGTTAAAATGGACTTTGGTAAGCAGCAAACTCATCCAGGATAACCAAATTGAGGTATTACCGGAAGATATCAGGGATTTTGCCAAACAGCAGTTATTCAGTTATATGGGCGGCCAGTTAGGTGCCCTCGGCGATAATCAGCAATGGGTTGACGATTACGCCAACCGCATGATGCAGGATAAAAAATTTGTAGAAGAAAGCTACCAGCGCATCAGCACTGATAAACTGTTTACCCATTTAGAAGGCCAGGTAAACGCAACTGAAGAGCCCATTAGTGCAGAGGCTTTTGCAGAAAAACTGCATCACCACCACCACTAAATCCAGTCCCATAAAGGGAATGATAAATAATTGCCGGACCCTGGTCCGGCTTTTTTATGAATGATTGCATCCGTTACCCCAACCACAAACTATACAACCTGAACTCCAAACCAACTGACTACTTGTCGCTCTATATGGCTTTGCACACTATTTGACTATAGAATCATTCCTGAAATACCAAATCACTTATCTTCAAAGCGAAAATCAAAATATATGAACCTTGGAAAAGAATTTGAACAGTACGCAGTAAAACACAGGGGCATCAGCAGTGCCACTTTACATAATTACCAGCAACAGGGCTTTACCAATCTTACTCCCTATATCATTGAAGAAAGGCCCTTGAATGTGGCCAGTATGGATGTATTCAGCCGATTAATGATGGACCGCATCATCTTCCTGGGAGAAGGCATCAACGATTATGTGGCCAATATTGTAACGGCCCAATTGTTGTTTCTCGAAAGCACAGACAGAACAAGGGATATACAGATGTACATCAACAGCCCGGGAGGCGGAGTGTATGCGGGTCTGGGTATTTATGATACCATGCAATTTATCAGTCCTGATGTAGCCACTATCTGCACCGGTATGGCAGCCAGTATGGGCCAGATATTATTGTGTGCCGGTGTGCCGGGCAAACGAACAGCCTTACGCCACAGCCGTGTAATGATGCACCAGCCAAGCGGCGGCATCGGCGGGCAGGCAAGCGATATTGAAATTACCGCCAAAGAAATTAAAAAACTGAAACAGGAACTTTACCATATCACGGCACACCATACCGGTAAAGATCCGGAAACCATTGCCAGCGACAGCGATCGTGATTTCTGGATGACAGCCGCAGAAGCCAAGGAATATGGCCTGATCGATGAAGTCTTATTAACTAATCCGCGTAAAGAAAAGAAATCTAAATAAGGTGAATAGTGAATCGTGAGTAACACAGCCCTCCCGTTTCACGCCTCAATATTCACTATTCAAATATCACCCTATAAAAAATAAACAATGATCGAATCAAAATATATCATCAACCCTTATTTACAAAACAACGATGATGAAGAGGAAAACGAGCCAAAACCCGAAAAAGCAGAACCGGCCAATGATTTCATGAATAAGAAGCTGGAAAAAATGTTCTTTGAAAAAAGGACAGTATATCTCTGGGGAGTGGTAGACGATAAATCAGCAAGAGAAGTCGTAACCAAACTATTATTACTGGATGCAGATAAATCGGGAGAAGAAATCAAATTTTATATTAATAGTCCGGGTGGCGTTGTAACCAGCGGAATGGTGATTTATGATACGATGAAACTGATACAGAGCCCGGTTAGTACCATCTGTATGGGATTGGCGGCCAGCATGGGTTCCATATTATTAAGTGCCGGTACAAAGGGCAGCAGGTTTATTTACCCGCATGGTGAAGTGATGATACACCAGCCAAGCCTCGGCGGTTACTACCAGGCAAACAGCGCTGATATTGAAATACAGGCAAACCAGATCCGTAAAACCAAGGAACTGGGCGCTAAAATACTGGCTGAAAATTGCGGAAAAACCGTAGAACAGATCCTGAAGGATTTTGACCGCGACTACTGGATGGATGCAGAAGAAGCCGTTGGATATGGCATTGTGGACAGTGTTTTAACCAGAATATAAGGTCAATACACCTATTTTAGGCATCTTTTATCGATTAAAACAGTTCCCGACCACCGATCTGTAATAGCTTTGCAACGATTTACGGTGAATGCCTGTCTGTTTCAGTGATCGCCTGCAAAGAAAAAATATTTATGGCAAAAGCTTCTCAATTACATTGTTCCTTCTGTGGCCGCAGCCGTGATGAGGTTAAAATACTCATTGCCGGCCAGGATGGTCATATCTGTGAAAATTGTGTAGAGCATGCCCAGGAGATTATTGCACAGGAGCTTACTGCCAAACAGGAAGGCTCCGTTAGCGCCGCTAATTTTAAATTGAATGTGCGCCGCCCTGCTGAGATCAAAAAATTTCTTGACGAATATGTTATAGGTCAGGACGATGCTAAAAAAGTTTTATCCGTAGCCGTATATAATCATTACAAAAGGGTTAATCATAAACAGCAGCCTGATGATGTAGAGATAGAAAAAAGCAATATTATCATGGTGGGTGAAACCGGCACCGGTAAAACCTTACTGGCTAAAACCATTGCCCGATTACTCAATGTTCCTTTTGCCATTGTGGATGCTACTGTATTTACCGAAGCGGGTTATGTGGGAGAAGATGTGGAAAGTATGCTTACCCGTTTATTACAGAACTGCAATTATGATGTAACTGCTGCCGAACGCGGTATTGTATATGTGGATGAACTGGATAAAATAGCCCGTAAAGGCGATAATCCCTCCATTACCCGTGATGTAAGTGGCGAAGGCGTACAGCAAGGATTGTTGAAAATGCTGGAAGGAACCGAAGTATTGGTTCCACCGCAGGGTGGACGAAAACACCCCGAACAGAAAATGATTAAGGTGGATACCAAAAATATACTGTTTATCTGTGGTGGCGCTTTTGATGGTATTGACAAGGTAATTGCCCGAAGGGTAAATACCAATGCCATTGGCTTTAGCGTAAACAAAGAAGAACAGGAACACCAGCGGAAAAACCTGTTGCAGTTTATTAATGCCCAGGACCTGAAAAGTTTTGGCTTGATACCGGAATTACTCGGCCGCCTACCCGTTATTACCCACCTGAATCCATTGGATACAGAAACGCTGAGAAATATTCTTACTGAACCCAAAAACTCACTCATCAAACAGTTCACACGTTTGTTTGAACTGGAAGGGATTGATCTCACCATCGATAATGATGTAATGGATTTTATGGTAAAGAAAGCCCTGGAATATAAACTGGGTGCGAGAGGATTACGCAGTATCTGCGAAAGTATTTTAACCGATGCTATGTTCGAATTACCAGGTACCGGTACTAAAAAACTACACATTACTTTGGATTATGCGGAGCAAATGTTTGGAAAGAGCAAGCTTAGTGCATTGAAAGTGGCTTAGTACTTATTAAAATAATCGTACAGCGATGGGAATAACTTCTTATCGCTTTTTTATGCGTAGCCGTTAATATTGCAACTGCAAACCTTATACAACACTTTTTAATGTAACCCTATGAATGACTTAGTAGAACGCCTGATGAAAGAAGCGGGCCTAAACCAGCAACAGGCACAAAAAGCCATTGAAACCATTGCCGGTTTTGTAAAAGAAAAATTTCCGATGCTTGGTGGAGCGGTGGACCAGGTATTTGCTTCCCGCAGCACAAGTGAAGAATAAAACCACCTTAACAGGAACGATGGTATCTGTTGCATAGCTTATAGAGTTATTCCCTTCTCATCTGCTCCCTCTAGGCTATAGGGCATCATGATAGTAAACGAAGTTCCTTTGCCGGGTTCGCTTTCTATAATCAACTCACCTCCATGCCGGCTAATAAGATCACTACAGAGCATTAGACCGAACCCGCTTCCTTTCTCATACGAAGTACCCTTGGTATTGTAATAATTTTTTTTACTTATTTTTTCAATCGTTTCTTTTGTCATACCTATCCCGGAATCCCTTACGGTAAGATATAATACATTATTGTGATCAATACGTGAATCCAGTTCTATCAGTCCGTTTTCATTAGTGAACTTTATCGCATTACTGATAAGGTTGCGGCAAACGATCCTTATCATTTCTTTTTCTACAACGATGGATATTGTTTTATCAACATTGTTTTTTAGTTCTATTTTCTTTTTAGCGAGTGACAAGTGCTGTTCTTCTTCCACGCTTTTCATCAACTGGTACAGACCCACTTTAACTTTTTCATTTGCCATCCCGTTCATTTGTCCTTTTATCCAGAAAAGCAAGTTATCCAGCAGAGACGTGGTGCCGAGGTATTGGGTTTCGAGCTGTAGTAAAAGTTCTGCTGTTTCAGCAGGAGGTATCATTCCATTATTTACTAAATTTAAGATGCCTTTTGTATTAACAAGGGGGGTTCTGAGATCATGTGAGATAATGGATAAAAGTTTATTTTTTGTTTTGTTATCTTCTTCCAGTAATAGATTCTGGTTGGATATTTCCTTGTTTAACTGATCAAGTGATTCAGAGTTTTTTTCGATGATCACATTTTTTTGTTTGAGTTCCTTACCAAAAAAACGCTGGCGCTGGTAATTAACCAATGCCAATACGGCCAGAACCGCCACGATAATAAGGACAAAAGTACCCACTGTTATTACCAGCAATTGTTCCCGTTGAACACGCCGGGCACTGCTTACTTCTTTTTCGGCATTAATTTTCTGGATATCCTGGCTTTTGATTACGTCTATAAAATTGAGGGCGTATACCTTTTCGTTTTCTATCTGGATCTTTAATATTTTTATCACCGAATCCTGCCATTGCGCTGCTTTTTCAATATCTTTTTTCTGCCTGTATCCTTCCATCACCCTTGTTGCCGCTTCTTTTAGCAGGTTATACGCTGAAATAGCAGCGGCGCTTTGATAGGCCTCTTTCCCCAAAAGGATGGAAGAATCGGGCATATGCTGCTTTATATGAAGAGATGACAGTTGCAACTGGTTAAGCGCGGCGCCATACTTGTCTTTCATTATTGCATCTTTGGAAAGAGAAATGCGGTAATTTTTTTCTGCAGCCTTAAAATTGTTACGCTGCTCTTCAAGTAGTCCAAGATTATAATAGGACTTTTTTTCGCCATACAGATATTGTATATCCTCACATATGTTTAATGCAGCTTTAAAATTACTTTCCGCTTCATCCACTTTGTGCATATCAAGATAGATGAGTCCGATAGAATTTTTTATATTGGCAATATCTTCTTTTTTATTCAGGGTAGTATATACCTGTAATGATTGATTATATAACTGCAAAGCTTCCGACAGTTTACCATCTGCCTGCAGGGAAAGCCCTATCTGTTGCGAGGTAGAGGCAATATGGAAAGTATCGTTGAGGCTCTTAAATATCTGTAATGATTTGTAATAAGTTGAGAGGGCTCTTTTATCATACCCATTCTGGTGAAAGATGCCGGCTTCATAAAGATAGCTGGTAGCCAGCCCTTTTGGGTAATTGGCTGTAGTAGCAATACTCTGTGCAACAAAAAGATTATTTAACGCCTTGGGAACATTAAACCGTTTTTGTTGAAAAGCCAGGGCATTGAGAGAATCTACTTTTGTACGATCGGGGCCTGAAATACTATCTATCCTCCCTGCTCTTGCAAAGAGAAAGTTTAGGCATAGGATAAGCGCTAAGGCTGTATAAAATCGGTTGGTTCTGGTCACGTATAACTTCGAATGAGTAAAGAAAGTTAAAGAATTATATCATAACCCCCATTAAAAAAGCCCTCACAGGGAGGGCTTTACTATAAGCAAGCAATCGGAAAAGATTATGAATGAAGTACTTCCCTTGAGATAACCAACTTCTGTATTTCGGAAGTTCCTTCTCCAATAGTACACAATTTTGCGTCACGATAGTACTTCTCTACCGGAAAATCTTTTGTATATCCATACCCGCCAAATATCTGAACGGCATCATTGGCTGTTTTTACCGCTGTTTCGCTGGCATAATATTTTGCCATAGCGCCTTGTTTGGTAACTTTTTCGCCCCGGTTCTTCAGGTCGCAGGATTGCCATACGAGTAAATCAGAGGCCATAATTTCTGTTGCCATATCGGCCAGTTTAAAACTGATACCCTGGAAATTACAAATGGGTTGATCAAACTGGTGACGTTCCTGAGAATATTGCAAGGCCGCTTCATAGGCTCCTTTTGCGATGCCGATAGATAGCGCAGCGATGGATATGCGGCCGCCATCCAATATTTTTAAAGCCTGCCTGAAACCATCTCCTACCTCACCCAATCGATTGTCATCGGGTATGCGGCAATTTTCAAAGATCATTTCAGCAGTTTCGCTGGCACGCATGCCTAATTTATTTTCTTTCTTGCCCCCAGAAAAGCCCGTGGTTCCCCTTTCCACCACAAAAGCAGTTGAGTTTCCGCTGGTTCGGGGTTCGCCGGTACGACATATTACTACGGCCACATCTCCACTTTTTCCATGGGTGATCCAGCTTTTGGTTCCGCTCAATATCCATTCATCCCCTTCTTTAACAGCTGTTGTTTGCATATTACCTGCATCACTGCCCGTATTGGGTTCAGTCAGGCCCCATGCGCCAATCCATTCTGCTGTTGCCAGTTTAGGCAACCATTTCATTTTCTGTTCTTCATTACCAAAGGAAAGAATATGGTTTGTACAAAGTGAATTATGTGCGGCCACACTAAGCCCTATAGATCCGCATACTTTAGATAGCTCCTGTATTATTGCATTGTATTCAAAATATCCTAACCCGGCACCCCCATATTTTTCAGGCACCAATACACCCATCATACCCAGCTTACCAAGTTCTTTAAAAACAGAAAGGGGGAACTCCTGGGTTTCATCCCATTCCATTACATGCGGCTTAATATATTGCTGTGCAAAATCACGGGCTATGTGTGCTACCTGTTCTGTTATTTCGTCTGGCTGAAAATTCATTCGGGTATGGTTTACATAGGCGGAGGTTGCCCAAACAAGCAATCGTTATCGGCAACCTCCTTATAAAACAAACAATCGTTTGTTAGTATTTGACGCAAAAATAGGGTAAAATCATTCATACGCAAATAGATTTTCCTGCCCCTTTCTACTTACTCAATTTTAACGTGTAAAATTAACTTTTGAAACACAGTATCGGGTATTCCCGTAATATTTTTTAAGTCCTGAATTGATTGATAAGGCCCTTTTTGCTGACGGTAAGCAATGATGGCCTTTGCCATTTCATAGGAAAGATTAACCCTTAGTTTCAGATCATACGCCGAAACGGTATTCAAATTCAATTTAGGAAGATTAGACGGTTCCATTAGTAGAAATGGTCGTATCAATTGAAAAACAGAGTCACTGACTCCATAGGTTTTTTTTACCTGATCGATAGATATAAATCCGCCAATTTTATCACGAAACTTAACAATACGGTTGGCAAGCACATCGCCTATACCAGGTAAAGATTTCCATATGTCAGCGGTGGCGGTATTAATATCGAAGGAAATAATTTGCTTAGGCATTTGTGCAATGCCGGCTAAAACTTTTGCTTCGGTATTTGTTGGCGAATGATAAGATACAGCTTTAGCGGGCATTTCAATCTTTACAAAAGGAATTAAACGGTTTGCCTCTTCTTTACGTAAGCCCCATATTTTTCGGATATCTTCAGGTAATCTGAAATGCCCACCCTTATTACGGTAATTCATAATCGTATGAATCGTTTTTGGATGAACACCCAGGCGAACCCAGCCATCTTCCCCTATTGTATTCGGATCAAAAGGAAAAAGTATCGGTTTGGTTAGTATCTTCTTTTCTGCGTAATTATTTGATGGCGGCACATAGTCATCTCTACTATCTTTCGAAGCTCCCTGAGTATTGGCCATAAAATCAATCAGTGCCTTATTAAGCACAGGTGCTTCGTGCTTAACTACGTACCCATACGGCGCGGCTATAAAGCCGCCGATAAGTAACAGTAATATAATCACTGCCATTCGTTCCTTCTTGCTGAAGGTGAAATAATCTTTAAATATCCTTTTCATACGGTAACATTTTATTGTATGCGTATTCAAAGGAGACTACAAACAAAGGGTTAAACCATCATATGCCAAGCGAATATGCGGGGGGAGTTCGCGGTTAATGTTTTCATGTTTTCCCAACTGGTGACTAATATGTGTTAAATATACTTCAGGCACCGAAAGTTCTTTTGCCATTGAAATGGCTTCGTCAAGCGTAAAATGCGAAACATGTGATTCTTTACGCAGGGCATTCAGGACTAATATTTTTGATCCTTTTATTTTTTCTTTTTCCACTTCGTCTATCCTGTTTGCATCCGTGATATAGGTAAAATCACCAAAACGGAAACCAAATACCGGCAGCTTGTGATGCATTACCTGTATGGGTTGTACAGGAATATCGCCTATCAGAAATGGTGATCCTTCGATATTAACAATATTCAATTCCGGAACACCGGGGTATTTATTATCGGCAAATGCATAATAAAAGTCCCTGCGTATTGCCTCTTCGGTAATGTCATTCGCATACAGTGTCATCGCTGTATTACTGGTAAAATTGAAGGCGCGTATATCATCCAGTCCGGCGATATGATCTTTGTGGTGATGCGTAAACAATACGCCATCCAGATGACGGGTATCTGTACGCAGCATCTGGTAACGAAAATCAGGGGTGGTATCTACTACCAAAACAGTGGTGGCAGACTGTACCAGAATACTACTGCGCAAGCGTTTATCCTTATGATCGGTGGAAGTGCACACTGCACACCGGCAAGCGATCATAGGTATACCGGTACTCGTACCTGTGCCCAGAAATGTTATGGTAAGGGAAGGACAACTCACAGTTCAAATCTAAGTCAAATAGCGTAAGTGGTTACAGGTATTAACCGCAGGGTAAGGATAATTTCCCGCAGGTAACCTGCAAGTGTAGAACCGTAATAAGCAGATGGCAATGTCGCGCAGAATCAAAAATTTAGCAACTATGCTTCCGTAGCAGATTTCTTCACTACTTCTTCATAAAGTTTTTGCGACTCATGCGTAAGTTTATCAAAATCTATTTTTAGCTGCGGAATAATTTCCATTAAGGCATTGATCCGGCCTTCAACGCTGAGAAATTTATTGAGCACCACAATTCTTCTTTCTTCCAGCAAACACCAGCCACTCTGGAATGTGCCACGTTCATAGCGTACCACATATTCTGATTCGCCCAATATATTTCCTAATTTATCTAAGGTTGTTTGTGTGTATTTCATTTACCGCCCAACGCCCTAATGGGGAGTTTGGGATACTTCAAAAATACTGTTGTGTATGCTTTCGGGAAGTTTCATTTATCCACATACCGTCATTACAGTTCCCTTTCAGAGAGCTAAGGGGTCTTACTCACCATTTTAATCACCGGCACAATCATTTCTTCCAGGCTTATTCCACCATGCTGGAATGTATTTTTATAATAATTTACGTAATGATTGTAATTATTAGGATAACATAAAAACCCATCCTCTTTCGCAAAAATAAAAGAGGAATTTACATTCGGAACCGGCAGGCCTGCTTCTTTAGGATCTTTAAACGCCAGTACATCTTTCGGTTCGTAATTGAGGTTACGCCCATGCTTGTAGCGGAGATTTGCCGTGGTTTGTTTATCGCCAATTACTTTATGCGGTGTATTTACACGGACACTTCCATGATCGGTGGCCACTATAATCTTTACTTTCTTTTCAGCTATTTTTTTCAGTGCCTGGTGCAGGGGACTATGTTCAAACCAACTGCGGGTTATACTACGGTAACTGGCTTCATCACTGGCCAGTTCTTTCAATACTTCCATTTCCGTTCGGGCATGACTTAGCATATCCACAAAATTATATACAATGATATTGAGGTCATTCTGAAGCAGGTTATGGATATTGCTTACCAGTTGTTGCCCATCGTGGTGGTTAACAATTTTATTATAACTGAAACGTATATCGTCCTTTCGCAAACGCTTTAACTGCGCCCGGAAAAATTCTTCTTCAAACATATTCTTGCCGCCTTCATCATCATCATTTTTCCATTGCTGGGGAAACTGTTTTTCAATATCAACAGGAAGGAGTCCGGCAAAGATCGCATTGCGGCAATATTGTGTGGCCGTTGGCAAAATAGAATAAAAAGTTTCCTCTTCCAGTATGCGAAAACTTTCTGCGAATATGGGCTGAATGGCTTTCCACTGGTCGTAGCGAAGGTTATCAATGAGTATAAAAAAAGTAGGTACCCCTTTTTCTATATGCGGCAACACTTTAAACTGGAACAAATGATGGCTCATAATAGGCGCCGAAAAACTTTTCGGATTAAGCCAGGACGCATAATTTTTACTGATAAATTTATAGAACTCGGTATTGGCTTCCTGCTTCTGTGATTGAAATATTTCGCGCATTTCGGGGCTATCGCTTTTTTCCATCTCCAGTTCCCAGTACACCAATTTTTTATAGATTTCCATCCATTCATTGTAATCGGGATTATTGCTCAATGCCATAAACAATTCATTGAACTGCTGCTGATAAGCGGTAGTGGTTTTTTCGGCTACCAGTCTTTTATTATCAATTATTTTTTTTAAGCTCAGTAATACCTGGTTAGGATTTACGGGTTTAATGAGGTAATCTGTTATCTGGCTGCCGATGGCATCATCCATCAGGTTCTCTGTTTCATTTTTAGTGATGAGTATTACGGGTACCTGGCTGTTTACTTCCTTTATGCGGGCCAGTGTTTCCAGTCCTGTAATACCTGGCATGGTTTCATCCATCAGTACCACATCGACAAGGTTATTTTTTACAAATTCAATGGCATCAAAGCCGTTGGTTAATGTATACACTTCATACCCTTTATGCTCAAGAAACAGTTTCTGCGATTGAAGACTCTCGATCTCATCATCTACCCATAAAATTTTTGCTACAGCCATGGAGTGGTTTGGGGTTTGTAGTTTGTTGTTTGTGGTGGTATGCCCATGCTACAACAAAGAAATAAATTAAAATGAATACTCAGAAGGTAGAATTGTCTGCGATAGTAATAGTTTAGGAATGCGGGATAAATAAACAGGGTAAATCTATCCCATTCTTATACATCCCTGTTCTTATTTGTACTTTTGCATTCCTTTGTACAAGTGATTTAACAATTTAACAACAGGCATGACAGCTATTAAGAGAAAAATTATTAACGACCCGGTACATGGTTTCATTACCATCAACCATCCGCTTATATTCGCTATTATTGAACATCCGTATTATCAACGTTTGCGCCGCATACAGCAGATGGCTATGGCACAACTCGTATATCCCGGTGCCGTTCATACAAGGCTGCATCATTCCATGGGCGCTTATCACCTGATGGGCTGTGCCGTTACTGAATTAAGAAGTAAGGGAGTAGAGATTACCAATGAGGAAGAGACCGCTGTAAAAGCCGCAATATTACTACATGATATAGGTCATGGCCCCTTCTCGCATGCCCTCGAACATATACTTGTGGAAGGAGCGCATCATGAGCAGCTCTCCTTGCAGATCATGCATTTATTAAATGAACAGTTAGACGGGCAGTTAACACTCGCCATTCAAATATTTACCGATCAGTATCACAAACCTTTTTTGCACCAGCTCATCAGCGGTCAACTGGATGTAGACCGGATGGATTATTTAAGCAGGGATAGTTTTTATTCCGGCGTAAGTGAAGGGGTGATAGGCTACGACCGTATTTTAAAAATGCTCGTGGTACACGAAGGGCAACTGATGGTGGAAGAAAAAGGTATTTACAGTGTAGAAAAATTTTTGGTGGCGAGAAGACAAATGTACTGGCAGGTATACCTGCACAAAACGGTACTGGCGGCGGAGAAAATGCTGGTAAAGATTCTGGAAAGGGTACGCAGCATTTACGATAAAGATGATCGGCATTTGTGTACACAGACAGAACTTGATTTTTTTCTGGGTGATTTTAATGGTGTGATGGATACACACGCACTGGAAAAATTCTGTGCCATAGATGATCATGATGTAATGCATGCTATTAAACGATGGAGCCATCACCCCGATAAAATAGTATCCCTTCTTTGCAGGCGCTTTCTGGATCGCCGGTTATACAAAGCAAGACTACAGGCAGAACCTTTTGATGAAAGTTTTATCAGGCAAAAAGAGAATGAGGCTATCAACCGGTTTGGTGTTGACCAGTCAGATATAACTTATTTCTGTTTTACCGGCGAAGCCACTAATACCATGTACCAGACAAGGGACGAAAGGATCAATATTCTGTTCAAAGATGGTTCGGTAACAGACATATCCCGGATAGAGAACGCATTAATTCAGCAAAACCTTTCTGCCGCGGTTAAAAAATTTTACATTTGTTTGTTGACTTAGTGAATAGTCCATGGACTAAAAAAAATCTTCTATGCAATTTACCGCAGCACAAATAGCGCTCATGATTAATGGCAAGGTAGAAGGCGATGCTTCTGCGGCCGTTACCAGTTTTGGCAAAATAGAAGAAGCACAGGAAGGACAAATCTCTTTTCTCGCAAATCCTAAATATGAGGAATTCCTTTATCAGACAAAGGCTTCTGTACTGATCATCAGTGATAGCCAGGAAATCAATCAGCCCATACATCCAACCCTTATACGTGTTCCGGATGCATACAGTGCTTTTGCTACACTGCTTACCAAATACCAGGAACTGATGACACAGCAGCTTACAGGTATCCAGCAACCCAGCTATATTTCTGCAACTGCCTTACTTGGCGAAAATATTTTTGTAGGTGCTTTTACGTATGTTGGAGAAAACGTAACAATTGGCAATCAGGTAAAGCTTTTCCAGGGTGTGGTGCTGGGCGATAATGTGCAGATAGGTGATAACAGCATCATTCATCCCGGTGTTAAAATTTACCATGATTGTGTAATAGGAAAAAATGTAAACATTCATGCAGGTGCCGTTATAGGGAGTGATGGCTTCGGGTTTGCCCCCCAGGCAGATGGGGCTTTTAAAAAAATTCCGCAGATAGGCAATGTGGTGATAGAAGATTTTGTAGAGATAGGCGCCAACACTACGATTGACAGGGCAACCATTGGCTCAACCACCATCCGTACCGGTGTTAAACTGGATAACCTTATACAGGTGGCCCATAATGTTGAGATAGGTACCAATACTGTTATCGCTGCACTTTGTGGCATCAGTGGCAGTACGAAAGTGGGTAAGAACGTAATGATGGGCGGACAGGTAGGCACGGCCGGTCATATCAGTATTGCCGATGGCAGCAGGATCGCCGGAAAAACAGGCATCACCAAAACCGTAAAAGAACCTAACAAATCTTTAAGTGGAAACCCAGCCACAGATGTTGCCTCCGCACTTCGGATACAGGCAATGACCCGTAATCTCCCGGATCTTGAAAAAAGGGTGAAAGAACTGGAAAAAACAATAGCAGAATTACTTGCAAAGGTGTAAATGCCTTAAAAAGCCATTTAACCGCCACGAAATCTTATTTTTGCCGGATATATTTCTGAGAACGGGGTTGAACAAAATAACCCTGGCGCTCATAAACTGACTGAAAGAATGGATATACATTTCAATCCCGACAAACAGCATACGCTTAATAGCCCCATAAGTATCAGCGGCACCGGCTTACATACCGGTGTTTTAGTTGATATGACATTGCGGCCGGCAAACCCGGGTTTTGGTATACAGTTTCAGCGGGTAGATATGCCCCTGCAACCGGTTATCAAAGCAGACTGCGACCTGGTAACCGATACCAGCCGGGGTACCACTTTACAGGTGGGAGAAGCCAAAGTAAGTACGGTGGAACATGTACTGGCGGCATTAGTGGGCATGGGGGTAGACAATGTGCTGATTGAATTGAACGGGCCTGAAATTCCTATTATGGATGGCAGTTCAACGCCTTTTATAAATCTTATTGAAGAATCCGGCGTGGTAGAACAGGAAGCCACCAAAGCCTGGTACAGCATAGATGAAAACATTTATCATTATGATGAAGAGAAGCGCGTGGAAATGGTGGCCCTGCCTTCTATGGATTACCAACTAACCACACTGATAGACTTTAACAGCCCTGTATTAGGCACGCAGCACGCGGGGCTTAAAACCATTAAGGAATTTAAAACCGAAATAGCACCCTGCCGTACCTTTTGTTTTTTACATGAGCTGGAAGCTTTACTGGATAACGACCTGATAAAAGGTGGAGATATTAATAATGCAATTGTAGTGGTTGACAAACCCGTTACGGATGAAGAAATGAGCCGGCTTGCCAAAGTATTCAAGCGCGACAGGATAGAAGTAAAAAGTGAGGGCTATTTAAATAACCTAGAACTGCGTTTTCCTAATGAACCTGCAAGACATAAATTATTAGATGTGGTGGGTGATCTTGCGTTGATAGGGTATCCCATCAAAGCACGCATTATTGCTAACAGGCCCGGGCATAGCACTAATGTGGAGTTCGCAAAAAAGATCAAACAATACATCAAAAAAAACAGGCATGTAAAAGATGTACCGGTATACGATCCTTCCCGCCCGCCGGTTTTTACTTTAGAAAAAATTGAAAAAACATTACCACACCGTCATCCTTTTTTATTGGTTGATAAGATTATTGAGTTGACAGATAGTTATATTGTAGGGATAAAAAATGTAAGTTTCAATGAATGGTTCTTCCCGGGGCATTTCCCCGGAAACCCTGTTATGCCGGGCGTTTTACAGATTGAGGCCCTGGCACAAACGGGTGGTATACTCTGTATCAACTCCATGCCGGAAGGACAATACGATACTTATTTTCTGAAGATTGATAACTGTAAGTTTAAACAAATGGTAAGACCGGGAGATACCATGGTTTTGAAAATGGAATTTACCGGTCCCATACGACGCGGCATCTGCGAAATGAGGGGCACCGTATATGTTGGCGGTAAAGTTGCTACGGAAGCCGACCTTGTTGCACAGGTTGTGAAAAGACCCGGGAAATCATCATCATAAAAAACAACAATGACGCATCCCTATACCTATATCGACCCCAATGCCCGGATAGCTCCGAATGTAAAGATCGATCCCTTCACCGTAATTCATGGTGATGTTAAAATAGGTGAGGGTACCTGGATAGGAAGTAATGTGACCATTATGGATGGTACACATATCGGCAAAAACTGCCGCGTATTTCCCGGCGCCGTATTGGGCGCCATACCCCAGGATCTGAAATTCAGCGGTGAAAAAACTTCTGTACATATTGGCGACAATACCACCATACGTGAATTTGTAACTATTAACCGGGGAACCGAAGACAGGGGCAAAACAAGGGTTGGCAACAATTGTCTTATTATGGCATACAGTCATATTGCCCACGATTGCATTATAGGAAATAACTGTATTATGAGCAACAGTGTGCAGGTAGCCGGACATGTTACCATGGGCGACTGGGCGGTTGTGGGCGGCGTGAGTGCCGTGCACCAGTTTGTTAATATTGGACAGCATACGTTTATTGCTGGGGGCAGCCTGGTAAGTAAAGACGTGCCGCCCTATATTAAAGCGGTACGCAATCCTTTAAGTTATGGCGGCGTAAACAGTGTGGGTTTAAAACGCCGAGGATTTCCACTACAGCAAATTAATGGCATACTGGATGTATACCGCACCATTTATAATAAAGGATTCAACACCACACAAGCGCTGGAATATATTGAAGAAGAATTACCGGCCACTGATGAAAGAGATGAGATAGTAACTTTTATACGCGAAAGTGGAAGAGGTATTATCAAAAGATATGTGAAGGGCGCTACAGAGGAAGATTGACCCCCGGCCGCCGTAAGGGAAAGTTATATTGAATAATAAAAATGATTTCTGCTACCCAAGAAAATATTCCTTTCCTTACTCCGCCTTCAGTTGGCTGGAGGGTTGTACTTACCGACGCGGGCAAACGCTTTAACCGCGAATGGATATTCCGCCACCTTACTTATCATTTTGAAACGGGCAGATCCTATGCCATTACGGGTGCTAATGGAAGCGGAAAAAGTACTTTGCTCCAGGTGCTTGCAGGAAGTATGCTTTTAAGTGAAGGAAGCCTCAACTATCAGAATTCTGAACAAGAAACAAGTAATCAGGAAGCAGAAAATATCTATCAATCCCTTTCCATTGCTGCACCCTATCTTGAATTGATTGAAGAAATGACCGCGTTAGAGTTTCTGCATTTTCATAACCGGTTCAAACCTTTTATAAAAATGGTTTCCATCACTGAAATATTATTAATTATTGGTTTGGATAAAGCCGCAGATAAGCAGATCCGTTATTACAGTAGTGGTATGAAGCAAAGACTAAAACTTGCGCAGGCTGTATTTTCGGATGTTCCCGTGCTGTTGCTGGATGAACCGTGCACAAATTTAGATAGTGCCGGATATGGATTGTATCATTCACTAATTACCAAATACTGCAGAAATAAGTTGGTGATCGTAAGTAGTAATGATGAGGCAGAGATTGATTTCTGTGGGGAGAGATTGAATATTATGGACTATAAATAACCGCTTGGGTAACTAACTTTTTCAACCTTCCCTTCATTCAAATGAATACTGAATTCTTACAGATTATTCCTGTTCTTCCATCAGCGGATATTGCAAGAGATATAGAATGGTATAAAGAAAAAACGGGCTTTACAGAATATTTTTCAGACAGATTGTATGCAGTTCTTTACCGGGATAATCTTTGTATACACTTACAATGGCATGCAGATACCGAAGAGGACCCCTTACTGGGTGGCTCGGTGATCAGACTCTCCGTAATAAATATCTTACCTCTTTTTAATGAATTTATTACACGCGGCACCGTTAGTATGGATGCTTTCAAATCCAATACTCCATGGAAAACTAATGAGTTTGGCTTTTACGATCTAAACAGGAATGCAATTTTTATTATGGAAGATGCCGTATAAAATTAAATGGAAGTCAATATGTAAACATGACTTCCAGTGCAAGGCTTACTTTTATATGATAAGTTTTCCTTCAACACCATCATTCATTTCTTTCCCAGTTAAAGCCGATGCTGCAATTTTTAACAGTGATACAAATTGGTTGTGTTTCGTATCCCAGTAATAAGAATCCAAAGGAGCTACTTTAATAACTGTCAACTCAGGATCATCAATACCCCCGGGAAACCAGGCTTTGGCCCATGCTGACCAAAGTTCTTTCGCTTTCTCTTTATCCCTCGATATGGTAGCTTCACCATATACGCTCAGGTATTCAGCACTGTTCCTACTCTCATAAAATAATTGCACCCGGTTATCAGCAGCGATCTCTGCATTTTTTTCACTTGTCATTCTGCTATAAAACCAAATGTTTCCTTCTTCATCCACCGCCCTTGTACTCATAGGCCTCGTTGTTAATGGCAGTTGGGTTAATGAGGTAGTGAACATACAGATATCAGCACCCTCTGCGAGTTCTTTAATTTTATTCACTGCTTCCCTGTTTAAAAGGTTATTTATATCACTCATAATTTTCATTTTTACGTTCGCAATCTATCATACAATGCGTATGCCCCCATGAAACCTGACAATTGTAAAAGCCTACCCTAGGTTCTTTGGGACATTGTTAAACAAGATGGTTATTCTGTACACGTTATTCTACAAATAATAACTGTACATTTTTGTTTATTTTCTTTAAGCTGAAATAGAAAAAAAGTAAAGGCATGCATACATACAATTTTAGTTTAGCCAAAAAAAACTTTTTTCCTGTACGGGGTAGCGGGGGAAAACAGGGATTACTTTTGTAGGGCTGGGCAAAGTAAAAAAAGATATTTTCAAAAGAGGCTTTGATAACTGTATGTCATTTATTTCGCCGTATGAAGGAATTGTACCGGATGAAGGTGCCATGTCATCGCCCGGTATCAGTAAAAGGAAATGAGAAAGTGCCAGACAATGTTTGGCTTATCCTGTTTTATCCAATAAAATCCGTCAATTAAAATTTCTATAATTTCTTAGAGCCTGTTTAAAAATTATAAAAACGGGCAATGATTAAAGAGAAGATACGTTTTCAATAAGTTACCAAGGTTAGAGAAACATGTATCAGACTGATTTAACCAATGCCCAGTGGCAAATTATCAATAATTATGTAGAACTCAAAGAACGAAAGAGAAAATACAGTTTGCGAAGTGTATGGAATGCAATCATGTATGTTGTTAAAACAGGTTGTCAATGGCGGATGTTGCCGGTCAATTTCCCTAAGTGTCAGTTCGTATACTACTATTATAGGAAGTGGGTCGAATCGGAAGTCTTTGATAGGATTTTGGATAAGCTTCGCAGTAAGGCACGGGTACAAAGAGGACAAAACACGAGGGCAACTTTAGGAATAATGGATAGCCAGACAGTTCGTTGGGGTAATAACCGATCTCTGAAAAGTTATGATGGGAACAAAAAAGTAAAAGGGATCAAGCGCCATGTAGTAGTAGACAAGAATGGCTTTTTACTGACGGTCATGGTAACAGTAGCTCACATTCATGACAGCCAGGCCGTTATGTTACTGATGAGGGTTTTACGAGAAGCGTTTTGTAGCATTAAGTGTATTATGGCTGATGGCGGTTACAGAGGTGAGATCATATCGGATGTGTTCAATAAATTCGGCTATGTGCTACAAATAGTATTAAGAAAGAATGATGCGAAACAAAGTTTTAAACCTATCGGGAAGCGGTGGGTTGTAGAAAGAACCTTTTCCTGGTTTGAGAACGACAGAAGCTTATGCCGCAATTATGAACTTTTGATGGAGTCGGCCGAGGAAATGGTTAAATTATCGGCTATAAAACTTTTATTGAAAAAATTTTAAAAAGGCTCTAATAGTTATCTCTTTTATTCCTTATTGTCGACAATGCCCATACCCGACAGTTATAGGCATTGGCTTATAGCGAAATTTCTTTCGCTCGGAACCAGTGGAACTTGGTTTCCTGGGATTATTTAACTCTTACAGGCCATACTTTCACTGTCGCATCCACTTGATTCCCTCACAAGCACTGGTTGCGTCCGGCATTTTAACAAAATAATATTTTGCCCCTTGTAAGGCCGTGGAAACTTCCTCGTCGTAAATATAAGTTAACAACTATAAACTGAACATTTATGAAACATCCCTTTCAAAAAGCGGTCGTAGCCTTCAGCATGCTCCTGCTTCTTTCCTGTAGTAAAGAACAGGCTACAACGGGGCCCGTTACTACACCTGCAACCGGACAACCCACACAAACCCTCACAATCAGCTTGAGTCGTAATGAAATTAATGCCGATGGGTTTGATGAAACGATTATACGGGTAAAAGACAAAGACAATAATGATGTTACTGCGAATTCCTCGATTTATATTAATAACAACCTTACCAGCAGCAACGTTTTTTATACGGCTAATGTCGGGACATATCAAATAAAAGCATTACGTAATAATGTCGAATCTGTTTCTACCAGCCTAAATGCCGTTTTACCAGGACCACCCCTGTTTACAAAAAAAGTGGTGACAGAAATGTATACCGGCACTTGGTGTGGTAACTGTCCGGTCACCATTATTCCTCTGGAAGATTATATTAGTAACAGGCCAGATATTATTTATGTGGGCATACATGGCCCCAGTGGCAGCAATGATCCTTATCAGTATGTATTTGATACGCAGTTACGCAACGCTTTCGGTGTAGGGGGGGTGCCAACAGTTGTGGTAAACCGTAATGCCAACTGGGATGGGAAAAGGGCCACTCTCGATGAACTCACCAAACAAAGAGCACCACTAGGTATTGCATTTGAAAGCAGTATTTCCGGCGGTATGATTTCGGCGAAAGTCAGGATTAAGTTTGATGTTAGTACCAGTATTCCTCTTAAGCTAGTGGTAGTTTTAGTGGAAGATAATCTAAAATACAACCAGGTAAATTATGGTCATTACAACCTGCCTAATCCCATTGTTAATTTCAATCATCAGAATGTGTTGCGGACGGCAGGAACAGATATTTTCGGTGATCCGATTCCAGTAGATCAGCAGATCAAGGGAAATATCTGGCAGAAGGAAGTTACATTGAATGCCAATGGTTATAATTTGTCTAATTGCCGATTAGTGGGGTACGTGATATACGGTTCTAATATCCCGGACAGAAAAGGAATCCTGAATGCGCAGATTGCCACTGCCGGGCAAACTAAAAATTTCGATTAATCACATACTACCTATATGAGAAACCTGTTAGTATTAGGCCTGCTGACTTTTGCCGTCATACCCGCATTATCACAGAATACATTACCCGATGTAAAAATCAGAAATTTAGACGGAAAAGAAGTTTCTTTTAGCAGTATCAGTTCTGCTAAAGATACTGCCATTGTCATCAGCTTCTGGGCCACATGGTGTGTACCCTGTATTACTGAAATGGAAACTTTGAACGACCAGTACAGTGAAAAACAAAAAGAAATTCCCTTCAAAATTCTGGCTGTTTCCATTGATGACGCCAGAACCATATCAAAAGTAAAACCATTTGTGAGGGGAAGAGGCTGGGATTTTGATTTTTATACAGACAGCAATCACGATTTGAAGAGAGCGCTCAACATAAACGACATCCCGCATATACTCATTATCAAAAACGGCAGTATTGTATACCAGCATACCGGTTATACGCCCGGCAATGAGGAAGAGTTATATACTAAACTTAAAATGAAATAAATTATGAAGGGTTATTTACACTTCCCTTTACGCACGAATTTCCTGTTCTGTTTGCTGCTACTGCTGGCAGAGGGGCATGCCCAGTTGCCAAATATCAGCAGGGGTCACCTAAGCGGAAGCTTTGAATCTTATACCCAGTTCTATCAACCCGACAGTAAAATAAATGCCATACTCCCACAGGATAGGGTAGGTTCCAATAATTACCTGAAACTGGATTATAACTATAACAGGATTGCCGTTGGCATTCAGTACGAATCGTACTTGCCTACTGTAGCCGGATTTCCCTTCACGCTTAATCAGAGTAAAATTGTTAACCGCTATTTTAGATATACCGCCGATAAATTCACTATACAGGTAGGAGATTTTTATGAACAGTTTGGTAGTGGTCTGATTTTACGCTCATGGGAAAACCGCCAGATTGGGATTAATAATGCCCTGGAAGGTGTAAAACTTCATTTCAACCCCCTTCCCTACCTGAACCTGAAAGGGGTATATGGAAGGCAGCGAAAAATATTCGACTATGCAAACAGTGTAGTAAGAGGTCTTGATGCAGAAATAGATTTCTCAAAACTGCGCAGTAACATAGATCCCAAAACCCGCTTTACTGTTGGCTTAAGTTATGTGAGCCGCTATCAGCAATATACCGGACCTGATCCTTTGTTCCCGGCCACTGTTAGCGCTTATGGATCGAGGGCAGAAATCAGTGGCAAATCTGCTTCGCTTTCTTTGGAATATGTTTATAAAACAAAAGATCCTACCCCAGTGAATGGGCAGGATAAAACAAGCGGCAAAGCCTTATTGATAAATGCAAGTGTTACCGGAAAGAATATTGGATTGAACCTAAGTCTGCGCAGCCTGGAAAATTTTGATTACAGGGGTGAAAGAGATGCCATAGGCACACAGCTTCCTGTGAACTTTGTACCGGCATTAACGAAGCAACACGATTATCTCACCCCCAATATATATGTGTACAATGCCCAAACCGCAGGGGAAGCGGGCGGACAAGTAGATCTGTTCTATAACATCAAGGGTAAAAGAAACAGAACATCCCGCGTTGCCATCAATTTTGCCCAATACAGGGGGCTCAGTAACAAGAACGATATATTCAGCATTAGCAGCAACAAGTATTTCAGCGACTTTAGCATTGAATGGAAAAAGAAATGGAGCAAGTCATGGAATACAACCCTTGCCTATCATAACGTTTATTACAATAAATCAGTAGTGGAAGGTGGTATTCATGACAACATCAGTGCAAACATACTATTGTTGAACGCGTTGTATAAATATGCCAAAAACAGATCGTTCCGTTTTGAGGTGCAAAACCTTTTTACCAAACAGGACGATGGCAACTGGGCGGCGGCTGTAGCAGAATTCGGTTTTGCACCGGCATTTAATATTTATGTGAATGACCTGTATAATTATGGAGTAACCAATATACATTATACGGGAATAGGCGGTAGCTATGCTAAAGGAGCTACCCGTTTTGCCATAGGTTATGGAAGACAGCGTGCCGGGCTGATTTGTGTGGGTGGCGTATGCCGCTTTGTACCGGCAGCAACAGGCATTACGGCCACGCTTACCACTACATTTAATAATTAATGCGGCCCTATCGCCTACTGGCAATTAATAAATTCAGATCAGTAAACTTAAGATCAAAACGTTGACTGATATAAAAATCTGTAACCGATCCTTTGAACATATAAATCCCTTCGCGCAAATTAAATTTGTGCCATACCATTTCTTCCAGTCCACCCTCATCACTTATCTCGAGTATCAATGGCATTAATACATTGCTGATGGCCTGACTGGCCGTACGGGCAAAACCGCTGGGAATATTGGGCACGCAATAATGAATCACATCATGTTTTAGAAAAGTGGGATACTCGTAACTGGTAAGTTCACTGGTTTCGAAACAACCGCCACGATCTATCGCTACATCAATAATAATACTGCCGGGGCGCATGGCAGCTACCATTTCTTCTGTTACAACAACCGGGGCCCTGCCATATTCATTACTTAATGCACCAACTGCAACTTCGCAGGTTTTTAACTGCTTAGATAAGATGCGGGGTTCCAGCACACTTGTCCATATACGCTGACCCAGGTTATTCTGCAATTGTTTTAACCGGTATACATTGTTGTCGAATACTTTTACTGAAGCGCCCAATGCCAAAGCATTGCGCGTAGCAAACTCTCCTACAATACCTGCACCAATGATTACCACTTTGGTAGGCGGTATGCCGCTGATACCTCCCAGTAATACCCCCTTACCCTTATTAAAACTGCTGAGGTATTGCCCCGCTATCAGCATCACAGCGCTACCGGCTATTTCGCTCATGCTTCTTACAATAGGATACGTCCCGCTATCGTCTTTAAAATTTTCAAAACTAAGTGCAGTGATCCTCTTCTCCATCATCTTTTCTATATACTCTTTTTTTAAAGCCGAAAGATGTATAGGAGAAATAATGGTCTGGTTTTGCTGCAGTAACGCCATATCTTCTTCAACCGGCGGCGCACTTTTTACCAAGATGGGACATTTGAATATTTCATTTCTATCGTACACAATTTTGGCACCCGCTTCTGCATAATCTTTATCAGAAAAATGACTGCCATCTCCGGCATCATGTTCAACACAAACCTGGTTACCATTGGCAACAAGAACACCAACGGCATCTGGCGTAAGAGCGATACGGTTTTCCTGAAAAGCGATTTCTTTGGGTATACCAATATATAGTTTGGCACCCTGCGGTTTTACATCCAACGTTTCTTCCAGTGTTTCATAGGTAAAAGAAGGACTGATTGACGGTTTGGTAGCCATGTGAAAAGTGGTTGTAGGTTGTTAGGTGACTAATATAAAATTAATTCATTTATACCAAAGAAGCAGAAGGTTTGGGATTTAGAAGCTTTAGGTGAAAGATTAGACAGATAATCGATAACAATATTTTCCACTGACCATTCACAACTCACGCCTCATGTAAATATCCGTCTTCTATCCTCATCCAAGGTTTCCATATACACATGGAAAGTATTATCTGGCAAAATACCGGGGGCTTTGTCGGGCCATTCGATTAAACAAAGCTGGCCGCTTATTAAACTGTCTTCCACTCCTGCGTTAACTGCTTCCTCCTCTCCTTTCAGCCGGTACCAATCCATGTGATAGATAGTACCTGCAGTTATGCTGCTATATTCATTAATGATCGCAAAAGTGGGGCTGCTGATGGCAGTATTTACGCCCAGTTCCTCACAAAGCGCATGAATAAAAGTGGTTTTACCGGTACCCATACCCGCATGAAAGGCCCAGACCGTATATTGCTGCCCTTCTTTCCATAATTCTCCGGCTACACTATTGATTTGCCCGAGCGTAAAGATTGCATCCATTTTACAAAGATATAACAGAGTAATAAAACGATTTGAAACGACGCTTTATTTATAATCCGTATTTCGATAATTGAGGCCATCGTGTTTTATTACCTTCACCTCTTTATTAGCAGGCCTTGTAAAGAAATCAAATATTAACTTTTAATTGCGGACTACATTGGAAAAAGTGAACTGGAAACTAGAGGGTATGAGCTGCACCAATTGCGCACTTACCGTAGATAAATTTCTGCAAAGCAAGGGCATGGAACAGGTAAAAGTGAATTTTATGGGCGGTGACCTTAGCTTTGTAATGCCTGATAATACAACTAAACAGGAACTGGCCAAAGGCATTGAGCAATTGGGGTATCATGTAGTAACAGATGAAAAACAGCCACTCAAAAAAGATACCCGCATCTTTAAAAATCATTTGCAACGTTTTCGTTTTTGTATCCTGTTCACTGCTCCGTTAATGCTGCATATGATACCAGGGTTTCATTTTCATGTTTTAATGAATCCCTATGTGCAACTGGCATTAACCATACCCGTATTCATAGTGGGTATGGATTTTTTTGGGCGCAGTGCTATCAAAAGTTTAGTAAAAGGCATTCCCAATATGAATGTTTTGATCGCCCTGGGTGCAGTGGCAGCGTTCGGATATAGTTTATATGGAACGCTTACTGGGCAGGCAGAACAATACCTGTTTTATGAATCTGCTGCTACCATCATTACACTGGTTTTTCTTGGCAACTGGATGGAAGAAAAATCTGTTGCCACAACTCAGGCAGCTTTAAAAAAATTAGCAGTCAGTCAAAAACTGATGGCCAATATGATTGCCTATGACGATCAGCACCAGGAGCATATTTTTCCCGTGGAAAGCACCCAGTTAAAAGTGGGTGATCTTTTATTGATTAAAAGCGGCGAAGCGGTTCCCATAGATTGTAAAATACTTTGGGGAGAAGCCAATGTTAATGAAGCCATCATTACGGGCGAGAGCATACCGGTAGAAAAAAGAATGAATGATACACTTATCGGTGGCAGTACCCTGGAAAATGGAACGGTGAAAACCTATGTTACGGCCATTGGTGATGACACGGTGCTTTCTCATATCTTACAAATGGTAAAAGATGCACAGACAGAAAAGCCACCAATTCAACAGCTCGCAGATAAAATCAGCGCCATCTTTGTTCCCACAGTGATCGGTTTGGCCTTGTTCACTTTTTTGCTAAACTATTTTTGGGGTCATCAACCATTCAGTAATAGTTTGCTGCGAAGTATTGCCGTTCTGGTTATATCCTGCCCCTGTGCAATGGGACTTGCCACACCTGCTGCCATTGCCGTAGGACTTGGTCGCGCCGCTAAAAATGGTGTGTTATTCAAAAATGCAAAAAGTCTCGAGGTATTCAAAAGTATTCAACAGGTAGTTTTTGATAAAACCGGAACCTTAACAACCGGGCATTTTGTGATTGCTGATTTCCAATTGGCTAATCGTGAGACGATAGGCATAATAGATGATTCAGTAATAAACCCCGCTACTCCGGACCCAGGACACACGTCTCCCGAAGAGTTCAAACGCATAGCTTTCTCTCTTGAAAAATATTCCACCCATCCTTTAGCCAAAGCGATTAGTAAAGAATGGAAAGTAAAAGATGATCTGCGCTGGGCCAGCATTGAAGAGATACGTGGCTTTGGGATGAGAGCAACCGATAAAGAAGGCAACGAATATATAGCCGGTTCTTACAAAACGGCAGCCACTTTAACGGGTGATATCGCTCACAATATTTACTTGCAGCGTAACGGAAAATTGTTGGGATGGATTGATATGACCGATGAGATCAGACCTGAAGCCAAACAGGTTATCACGCTCCTGAAAACAAAAGGAATTAAAACTATTTTATTAAGTGGTGACAGAAAAGAAAAATGCGAACAGGTAGCCTCTATACTGGGTATTGATGAAGTGATTGCAGAACAGACCCCGCAACAGAAATTAGAAAAAATCGCGGCCCTCAATCAACTCGCACCTACGGCCATGGTGGGCGATGGCATTAATGATGCGCCTGCGCTTGCGCAAGCCACAGTGGGCATTTCATTGAGTGATGCTTCACATATTGCCATGCAGAGTGCACAGGTAGTGTTGATGAACCATGGCTTAAAAAATCTCCCTCTCTCCCTGGGTTTGGGAAAGCACACCTATCTTACTATCCGCCAAAACCTTTTCTGGGCCTTCGCTTATAATATTGTGGCCATCCCTGTGGCTGCATTGGGTTTTTTAAATCCAACCTTTAGTGCATTGGCCATGGGATTAAGCGATGTGGTACTCGCCGTGAATTCTGTTAGGCTGAATTTTAAGAAAGTGGTTTAACCAGGTATTCTTAACGGCTTACCACTAACAATTACTACCTAATTTCACGCATAGACCCAAAGGAGCAAAGAAAAATAAAATATGCCTTTGCTCCTTAGCGTGAATATTTTTTTATTAAATGACCACAGCACTTTCTATACTAAAAAATTATTGGCAATTTGATTCTTTCCGCCCCATGCAGGAAGAAATCATACAATCCGTATTGGATGGAAAAGATACACTGGCGCTGTTACCCACTGGCGGCGGTAAATCTATTTGTTTCCAGATACCCGCATTAATGAAGGACGGGTTGTGCCTCGTCATCAGTCCGCTGATAGCGCTTATGCACGACCAGGCCGAAGCATTATTAAAGAAAGACATACCAGCCGTTGTGTTACATAGCGGTCTCAGTTTTTATGAAGTAAAAAAAGTATTACAGGAAATCACACAAGGTGGAATAAAATTTTTGTATTTGTCGCCTGAACGGCTCGAAACAAATCTCTTCAAAGAATACCTGCCGGCGCTGAATATAAGTTTAGTAGTGGTGGATGAAGCGCATTGCATATCGCAATGGGGTTATGATTTTCGTCCGCCATACCTTCGTATTGCCCATCTGCGCGAAGAATTAGCTTCTGTTACCATAATCGCGCTTACTGCTTCTGCTACGCCAATTGTGCAGGAAGACATTGTAAAGAAACTGGCATTTAGCCATACACAAATTTTCCGCCAGTCATTTGAAAGACCCAATATTTCCTATAGCAGTTTTTGTGTTGACAGTAAAGTGAATAAAATGACAGAGATACTGCAAAAAGTACCGGGCAGCAGTATTGTGTATTGTAGCAGCAGAAAACAAACAAAGGAACTGTCGCACCTGTTGAACTTACAAAAAATTTCTGCTGATTATTATCATGCAGGTTTACCGCAGGAACTGCGAAAAGAAAAACAACAGGCATGGATCAATAATGAAATAAGGGTGATTGTTTGCACAAATGCATTCGGTATGGGAATTGACAAGCCTGATGTAAGAACCGTTATACATTTCGATATACCGGATAGCCTCGAAAGTTATTACCAGGAAGCCGGTCGCGCGGGAAGGGATGGAACAAAATCTTATGCAGTAGCCATCTACCAGAAAGAAAATCTGGAAAGTCTGAAAGCCTTACCCAATAAGCGTTTTCCACCCATACCGGAAATTAAAAAAATATACCAGTCGCTGGCCGACTACCTGCAGATACCCATAGGCGTTGGGGAAGGACAGTATTTTGATTTTGACCTGCTATCATTTGTAAAGAATTTTAAACTGGATAGTTTACTGGTGATTAATACCCTGAAAGTATTGGAGCAGGAAGGGCATATTACTTTTTCAGAAAATATTTTCTTACCCGCACAGGTTAATTTTACCAGTTCCAAAGAAACGTTGAATCAATTTACAATAAGTCATCCGCAAACAGAGCCCTTAATCAAATGCCTGCTGCGAACCTATGAAGGCATTATTGATAACCGAGTATCGGTATCTGAAAAACAACTTGCGGGGATATGCCGTTTAACAATGGAAGAAGTAAAACTACAGTTGGTACAATTACAATCCTTCGGTATCATTGAATACCTGCCGCAGAAAGATACACCGCAGGTACATTTTTTATTAAACCGTGCATCAGCCAAATACCTGCAGATTGACCAGGACCGCTATCTTCAGCGAAAAAAGCAATACGAAGAACGTGTTGAAAACATGGTCAGTTATATTACCCTTACCGAAGAATGCCGGAGCCGTTATATTGCCGGCTATTTTGGCGATAAGGAGGTGAAAGACTGTGGCTGCTGCGATAATTGTCTTACACGCAAAAGAAAATCACTTTCTCCCGAAGAATTCAGCATCATTGAAGGCCGGTTATTATCATTACTCAAATCTTCCATTTCCGTTACGCAACTTTTACAGGAATTAAAAAAGTACAGTAAAGAAAAAGTATGGACAGTGTTAGAGTTTCTGCAAGGTGAACAGGTAATAAGTATTGATGAGCAGGGGTATATACAAAAAACACATAATTGATATGGATTTATTTATGTAGTAATTAAAATATCAATAAATATTTATTGTTTATCAATAATTATGTATTATTTTACAGTATAAATTGCCACTATGAAGCCAAATCTTTTTCGATCAATTAATGATGCGCTTACTGAAAGATTCCCAATACTGCCACGAGTGAGGAAAGGTTTATACGGGTTATTATTTTTATCGGGCCTTTTCCTGATTATGCAATGTAGTAATGAAAATATTCATGTTTCAGTGGTTCCTGGGAAAATCGGTAGTTACGATAGCAAGACTGTCGTCGTTTATGGCAGAAATGCTATTCTGTTACAGGGCGAATTAATCATTGCAAATCCTACATTTTTACAAAAGGTACTACTAACAGATACTACTACTAATCTTAATATTATTTCATTGATTATTATAGGAATGCTCAGTATTGTTATTATACGCATTATTCCAAAAATATACCAACACAATCTGTTCAGAAAAGATATTTCTGCATCTATACGTGCATTAGGTTATATAATGATAGTACATGTTTGGCTAATGGCATTTTGTGCCTTCTATACACCTTCGATAATCGAACATCTGACTCACAATGCATTCACTACTCACAATACTTTCCCAATTTGGCTAGCCGTAGAAGTTTATGCTGCATGGATAATTCTTGCTGTTGCTTCGGCATTTAAACGTGGCTTACAATTGCAGAAAGAGCAGGATTTAACGGTTTAATGTCTTGTAAATAGTATCTATTCATTTTATATGCCCATTGTTGTAAACTTAGATGTTATGCTTGCCCGCCGGAAAATGAGCCTCACTGAACTCAGCGAACGTGTAGGCATTACCATTGCCAATATGAGCATATTAAAAAGCGGCAAAGCAAAAGCTATCCGGTTCTCAACACTGGAAGAAATTTGTAAGATTCTGGAATGCCAACCCGGTGATATACTGGAGTATATGAACGAAAAGAATTTTAAAAAGCTTTTTCATACATAAGCTGGCACAATTTTTTAGATATCTATCATACCTCCGTTCCTGTAGAAAAAAATCACTATTCCTTCTTTTGCAGTTTGATTAATGACTAACTTTAAGTGAAAGAGCATAGCAGGCATTTGTTTTTAACAAAAAATTGCTGTAACTAATAGTGAATTAGCTTCGTTTTATCTTTATTTCACGTTAAATATTTACCACTAATGGAAGACAAAAAAAGTAAGATCCTTTTATGTGAAGATGATACCAACCTCGGCATGGTATTAAAAAACTATCTGGAGCTGAATGATTATGATGTTACGCTGGAAAGAGATGGCCGGTTAGGATTGGCAGCCTTTCAACGTGAAAAATATGATATCTGTCTTCTGGATGTCATGATGCCTAATATGGACGGTTTTACGCTGGCGGAAGAAATTCGCGATGTGGATCCTGATATTCCGCTTTTCTTTCTGAGCGCCAAAACCATGAAAGATGATATTATACAGGGTTATAAACTGGGTGCAGATGATTATATCACCAAACCATTTGACAGCGAAGTTTTATTGCTTAAAATAAAAGCAATTCTGAAACGTAATGAAGAGGAAAACCGCATCAGTGATAATATTGAGTTTGACCTGGGCCGGTTCCATTTCAATCCCAAATTGCGTGAGCTGAAGCATGATGATATGACACAGACCTTATCGCCCAAGGAAAACGAATTGCTTAAAATGCTGGCTGAACATAAGAACGACCTGTTACCAAGAGAACGTGCACTCAAAAAAATCTGGGGCAGTGATACCTATTTTAATGGCCGCAGTATGGATGTGTATATTGCCAAACTTCGTAAATACCTGAAAGACGATACCAATATTGAAATCGTAAATATTCATGGAAACGGGTTTAGATTGGTTGCACCATAAACGTCCAATTACCTGAATTGTAATAATATCTTTTTCGTAAAATGTCCCGCTTACCAAAGCGGGACATTTTTATTTTTTAACTGAAAAGATCGGATTGATTACCGGTAATGGGTTTACGCCCTAAATGGTCATAGGCTTTAGCGGTTACTTCTCTTCCGCGCGGGGTTCGCTGTAAAAAACCTTCCTGAATTAAAAAAGGTTCATATACTTCTTCAATCGTACCGGCTTCTTCGCCTACTGCAGTGGCAATGGTAGTAAGGCCCACAGGGCCGCCTTTGAATTTATCTATGATGGCCAGCAATATGCGGTTATCCATTTCATCCAGTCCATGTGCATCTACGTTCAATGCTTTTAATGCATGCTGTGTGATGCCCATATCGATGGCGCCATCATTCAACACCTGTGCAAAATCCCGAACCCTGCGTAGTAAACT
>JBBRHM010000010.1:0-43111 GCA_038222655.1 Chitinophagales bacterium
CCTCATGCTTATCTACAATGTAACCACTAAAATAAACTGGCACATCCACGAAGACTGGGTAAAATGGATGAAGGAGAAACATATACCCGATGTAATGAACAGCGGATGCTTTACAGAAACACGCTTTGTAAGACTATTGGAGACAGATGAAACCGAAGGCCCCACCTATGCTGCACAGTTCCACGCAGAGAGTATTGCCGAATATAACCGTTACCTGGAAGCATTTGCTCCGCTTTTAAGAAAAGATGTTTTAGCAAATTGGGGGGATAATTGTATCAGTTTCCGTTCATTAATGGAAGTTGTGCATTGAGTGTGGAAACTTTACGAATTAGATTTTGGTAGTCACAAATCTTCCTTATATTGGTCTGGAACCCGCTTGGGCATTGAATTTCAGCACCATTCTTCTGTAACCCATACTGCCATTGGATTTTAACACCTATCGGTAAATAATAAATGGTTGGCCATCAAATAAAAAATCGCTGAAATCCTTTATAGACAAAGGTTTTACCCACATGAAAAGAAAGCCAAAAAGAATAAAAATATTTTGTTGATTAAGAAAAGCAGATAAATTTGTTGCAGTTATTAAAACATAAAAAACACCTCTATGAACAAAGCTGAATTAATTGCTCAGATCGCTCAAGATGCGGGCGTTACAAAAACACAGGCAAATGCTGCCCTCGACTCTTTTGTAGGAGCCGTTACTAAAACCTTAAAGAAAGGTGATAAAGTAACTTTAGTAGGTTTTGGCACTTTTTCTGTGTCTAAACGTGCTGCCCGTACCGGTCGTAACCCTCAAACAGGAGCTGCTATCAAGATCAAAGCTAAAAAAGTTGCCAAGTTTAAAGCTGGCAAAGAATTAAGCGCCAAGCTCTAATTTTTGAGCTAACAAAATTGAACCCCCGCATATTGCGGGGGTTTTTCTATTTTTGCGGTTCACGCATTATTTCATTTTTAAAAAAGACGTTATGGGAAGAGGTGATAAAAAAACCGCAAAAGGCAAAAGATTCCAGGGTTCATTTGGTAAAAGCAGACCTGCTAAAACAACCAAAAACAAGAAACCGGTAGTAAAAGCTTCATAATATTTTGGGACATGATTGGGAAATTTTGAAATTCTGAAATTTCCCAATTCCAAAATCTTTCTTACGCTTTCTTTCCCGCTATCTCTTCTATAGCAAGTACCAGTTTATCCAGATCCTGTATTTTGGTATATACATGAGGCGTGATTCTTACACAGGAAATATTCTCCCACACAATGCCCACGGTATGGATCTTATAGGTATTGAACAGCGCACCATCCAATTCACCCGGTGTCATTCCATCAATACTTACTCCGCATATAGCGCATGAATATTCGGGTTGGAAAGAAGTATGGATCTTTACTTTCGGAATATCTTTTACTTTACCGGCCCAGTAATTTTTTAAATAACGAATCCGTTCTTCTTTCCGTTTACTGCCAATTGCATTCTGAAAATTAACTGCCTCTCCAATACCCTGCTCTATTGGAAAGCTTCTCGTACCAAGGGTTTCAAACTTTCTTATGTCTTCGCTTCGGGGCTTATCATTACATACCAATGGCCAGATTTTTCCAATCTTTTCTTTTTTAATCCATAGCATACCACTACCAATAGGGGCACTTAAAAACTTATGTAGACTGGTTCCAAAATAATCACATTCGAGGTCGGGAATTTTAAAATCGAGCAGGCCGAATGAGTGTGCCCCATCCACCAATACTTCCACACCGTGGCGTTTGGCCATTTGTGCAATTTTTTTAACCGGCATGATCTGTCCTATCCAGTTAACCACATGGGTAATATGCAGCAGTTTTGTTTTGGGCGTGATGGCTTTTTCAAAAACAGTTACAATCTCTTCATCATTATCAATGGGGAATTGAAAGTTTAATTGGGTATATACGATGCCTTCGCGAAGCACGCGCTGGCGCCAGGCATTAATCATATTCGGATAATCCTGCTTTGTGCCAATTACTTCATCACCCGATTTGAGCTCGAGGCCAAAGATTACCGTATTCAGCGCTTCCGTGGCATTACGGTTCACCGCTATCTCTTCGGGAGAGCAGCCTGCCAGCACCGCCAGTTTTTGGCGCAGGGGTTCCCTTCCCTGGTCAAGAATGCGCCACATATAGTAAGAAGGGCCCTCATTAGACATTTTATTATATTGTTCCACAGCCTCCTGCACTACCCTTGGTGAAGGGCTCACTCCGCCATTATTAAGAATAATGAGGTTGGAATTAACCGTGTAAGATTGCTGTATCACGCTCCAGTAGTCCTCATCAGTAGCTGCCTGCAGGGGAGAAAGTGACGCTATTTTTATATCGGCCTCTTTCCAGGAGGCGGCATGTAACTGGTTAAACAGGCTATTGGCCGAAAATGCACCGGCCAGTAGTCCTACCTGCTGTATGAACTTTCTGCGTGGCTCCATTTTTCTGATTTAGTAAGAAAGTTAACAATTATTGACAGTATTTTCAGTCCTATCTTTGTACTGAAACCGTTCGGGATGAGGAAAAAATTACGCCATATTATTTGCTTTCTGCCTTCAGTTTTCAGCTTTCAGCTGCTACAGGCACAATGTTCCATCTGCACAAAAACAGCTTCTCAATTAGGTGCGGGACCTGCAGAGGCATTGAATTCTGCTATCTTATATTTAGCAGCGGCGCCGTTTGCGATTATGGGTTATATTGGTTGGCGCTGGTGGAAGAATGAGAAGCAAATTGATGCAAAAAATTAGATCCACACCATAGTGCAAAGGCGTTATTAATCTAATATTGCGCACAAACGTGCCTATTTATATTTTTCGATAAATTGATACAGGTTACTACTTCCCAACCGCTCAATTTCTTTTTTCAGCTCCGCTTTACTTACGTCTTTCATCCGGTGTTGCTGAATAAGTTGAAATGCTTTCTCGGCAAGTAACCAGAATTTTCTATCACTATTTTGTACCAGTTGCTGGTGATGCATTATTTTTTCAAACAATTCAGGTATCCCTTCTTTTTGCGAAGCCACCGTTTTTACAATGGCCACTTCTGATACTGACCGGTTAAATGCCGGCGCCAGCATTAATCGTAAATTTTTTACAAAACTATCCGCACCCGGCCTGTCGGCTTTATTCACCACGAATATATCGGCGATCTCCATCAGTCCCGCTTTCATGGTCTGCACTTCATCACCCGCTTCAGGAACAGTAACCACAACAGTTGTATCTGCCAGTCCGGCAATTTCAATTTCACTCTGGCCAACCCCTACAGTTTCTACAATGATATGATCAAACCCGGCAGCTTTCATTAAGTCCGCTATCTCAATGATCTTTGGATGCAGACCGCCAAGGTTGCCGCGTGTGGCAAGTGAGCGTATAAAAACACCGGGATGATTGTACCATTCACTCATCCGTATCCTGTCCCCAAGCAACGCGCCAAGATTAAAAGGAGAAGAAGGGTCTACACACAGCACGCCTACTTTTTTCTGTTGTGCAACTATCTCGCCGATTAATGCATCTACCAGCGTGCTTTTACCTGCACCAGGCGGGCCGGTAATACCAATAATCTTGGTGTCAGACACGGGCAGATTTTGGAGTAAAGAGGCATACCCTTCCTTTTCATTCTCAACAAATGAAATGGCCCGGGCTAATGATTTTGTATCCCCTTTTCTGATATCCTGTAATAATTCGGCCCACATGATTGCTAAAGTAAACTGGATGAACGAATTTAGACGCATGATGCAAAGAGTGTTGAAAAATAAATGGCCCGAAGAATGGATCACCATCTGCCTGGTAGTATTGCCGGTAGGATTATTAGTAAGCCGCGCACTACTCTCTTTTGCAGGTATTTTGATGATCGTCCCTTTTTTATTCCGTTACCCTGACTGGCAGCTGAAAAAAAATATAGGTTTAGCTGTTGGGTTAATTTTGCTGCCTGTACTCCTTTCTTTTTTCTGGAGTAACGATACACTAACCTGGTGGAACAGTGTTTCTGTAAAAATTCCTTTACTCACTATCATGCTGGGATTGTCTGTTAGCCAGCTTTCGAGACAAAGATGGTTGCTGATAGCCTGGATCTATCTTATCATCATAAGCATGGGTTGTGCATGGAGCTTCTGGCAATATATCAATGATCTTTCAGGCATACAGGCCGGCTATTTAAAAGCAAAAGTATTACCCACACCTGCCGATGGTGATTATGTAAGGTTTAGCTGGATGGTGGTGGTCGCCATTTTACTGGGCATAAAATCTTTGTGGGTACAGCAAGGCAAAACAGCGCGTATACTATTGATCTGTCTGGTTTCTTTTTTAGTGATTTACCTCCATATGCTCGCAGCCAAAACGGGATTGATCTGTTTGTATACCTGCAGCATCATTTACCTATTTCATCTTATTGTGATACAAAAAAAATGGAAATGGGGATTGATCGCAGGGGTTGGTATTATTGCTGTTGCGGCCATGGCTTATGCTACGATGCCCACTTTGCGAAACAGGATCCAATACATCCGATACGATTTCAGCCTTTATGGAAACGGAAATTTTATGCCGGGTTATAATGATGGCGCCAGATGGCAATCGCTCCGCGCAGGCTATGCTATTACGAAACAACACCCTTTAACCGGTGTGGGATTTGGTGATATACGATCGTCAATCAATGCATGGCATGAAAAAGAATACCCGCAAAGCTTTGCCTATGAACGTTTTTTACCTTCTAATCAATGGCTGGTATATGGCGCAGGCAGTGGCTTGCCGGGGATGATCTGTTTTACAACCGGATTGCTACTTTTATTTTTTGCAACGACAAGAAAAAATATACTTTCTTTTCTGTTCAGCGTTGTTGCCATCATTCCATTACTCACAGATGATACCCTTGAGGGACAATTTGGTGGAGTACTCTTGGCTTTTATTGTTTTCTTTGGGCAACAGAATTTATCACAACAGGCCAACACTGTATGAATACTTCCATCTCAGTAGTTATCATTTGTAACAACGAAGCGCATATCATTGCCCGTACCATTGCGGCTGCGCAACAGTTTACGGATGATATCGTGGTGGTTGACAGTGGCAGTACAGACGGCACACAACAGCTGGTTACCGCAACAGGTGCCCGTTTATTGCAAACCAGCTGGGAAGGCTATGGCATCAATAAAAATAAAGGGGTAGCGATAGCCAGATACGATTGGATACTGTCTATTGATGCCGATGAAATCATTGATGAGACTCTCTCACAGCAGTTACAAAGCGTATCCCTCACTGAGCATGCCATCGTGTATAAAATTCTTTTTCGTGTTTTCCTGGGAGATAAAATGATCCGGTTTGGAGAATGGGCAAATGATGCACATATCCGTTTATACAATCGCCAATATGCGCAATGGACAGAAACGCAGGTGCATGAAACATTAGACTTTTTACCTGGTACTAACATCATAACACTGAAAGGATATATTCATCATTATACTTCCCGAAACCTTCAGGATCTTGCTGCCAAAACAGTAAATTATGCCATGCTCAATGCCCTAAAATATCACCTGCAAGGGAAAAAAGCAGGATGGCTGAAATGCAGGATGGCCGCAGGTTTTTCCTTTTTCAAGAACTATCTTTTACGGCTTGGTTTCTTAGATGGAGAGGCAGGGTATACTATCGCTAAAATGAATGCCTGGTACACCTGGCTAAAATATTCCCGCCTTCGTGAGTTGAACAGGAGCGATAATCATTCGCGTTAACGTTTACATTTGCTGCATGACAAATTTTGTTCCCATATTTCCTTTGGCGATTGTTGTGTATCCGGGCGAACATTTGAACCTGCACATATTTGAACCGCGGTATAAACAACTCATTACCGAATGTTTTGCAGAATCCAAACCCTTCGGCATTCCAACCGTTTTAAACAATGCGGTATCAGAAATGGGCACTCTTGTGCAGGTAAGCGAGATTGTGGAAGTATATGAAGATGGTAAAATGGATGTGCGTACAGAGGGTTTAGATATTTTCAGGATACTGGAAATCGTAAAATCCATCCCGGATAAATTATATAGCGGAGCCATTGTCAATTATCCTGCTAATGATACGGCACAAAAAAAAATAATCGGCAAAGTAATCATCGCCATACGCGAACTCCACCGGTTACTGAATGTGACAAAAGATTTTAAAAAACCGGATGAACTGCTTACCAGTTATGATCTTGCACATCATGCAGGCTTATCACTCGATGAAGAATATGAAATGCTTTCTCTGTTGCATGAATTACAGCGACTTGAATACCTGAGGCTGCATCTCAGCAAAGTATTGCCCGTAGTTGCCGGCATGGAAACACTGAAAGAGAAGATACAGTTGAACGGTCATTTTAAAGGATTGAAAGGCTTTAACTTTGATTTTTAACTTTGCTCTATGCAAACAACCATTTGTTTTGATTTTGGTAATACCCGTTTAAAAGCGGCTGTATTCCAGGGCAGGGATTTTACCGAAGAGCGCGTTCTGGAAAAAGCTGATCAGGCCTCTATCCTGCAATTGATAGAAGAATTTAAACCGGCAAGGTCTATATTATCTTCAGTAATCAACCATCCCGCAAACATTGAAGAATTATTAGCCAAACATTCCCGGTTTCATAAATTAGATCATACAAGTAAATTACCCATCCGCACGCCCGTTGGCAAACCGGAAACCATTGGTGCCGACAGGTTAGCGATTGTGTGTGCGGCAGTGGATCTTTTCCCCGCTCAACATAACCTCGCTATTGGTCTGGGCACCTGTATTACCTACAATTTTGTTAACCGCTCACATGAATTTCTGGGTGGCAGCATTTCGCCGGGTATGCATATGCGCTTCAGGGCCATGCATGAACAAACGGCTTTATTGCCACTAATTAAGGCAGAACATAATTTTCCTCTGGTGGGATTTGACACCAAAACCAATTTATTAAGCGGTGTAATACTGGGAATGGCCAGTGAAATAGACGGTATTATTGACGCTTATGCATTGAAATACAGCAACTTTAACGTGCTGTTAACCGGGGGTGATATGGGTTTTTTTGTACCGCACCTAAAAAACAGGATATTTGCCGACCCTTACCTAATTTATAAAGGCTTGTATGCGATCAGTGAGTATAACCAATTCTAACCTTTCCAGGCTCTGTTTATCTTTTATTCCGGCATGTTTCCTGTTTTCCGTTCATGCGCAGGAAAACTCTCCTTTCTCCCGGTATGGATTGGGTGAATATTATACCAATCAACATATCATCAGCCGTTCTTTAGGAGGGATAACTGCCGCTTATGCAGACGGGTTGAATAATAATGTGGGACAATCCATCAACTTTAATAACCCGGCTACCTATGGCAGTTTATACATGGTTTCCTTTGATCTGGGATTAACCATTGATTCAAGGTCGCTACGCAGCGCTTCTCCGGTTGGGAAATTTACCTCAAATAATTTTTACCCTTCCTATCTCGCAGTAGGTGTACCCCTTAAGCGGGCAAAAGGCCTGGGGCTTGCTTTTGGATTAAAACCTGTGAGTCGTATTAATTATTCCATAAACAATTTTGAAAAAGTTGCCGGCGACAGTTTACAGACTTTGTATGAAGGAAGCGGGGGCATTAACCAGGCATTTGTGGGCATTGGTAAAAAATGGAAGACTTTTAGTATTGGCTTTAATACGGGCTATAATTTTGGTCGCAAGGAAATTTCTACCAGAAAAGTTTTTTTGAACGATACAGTTTCTTATTACCAGTCTAACTCAACTACCAGTACTAATTTTGGCGGTGTATTTCTGAATGGCGGTTTACAATATGAAATATCTCTTCAGAAAAAAACGAATACAGCAGCTAAAACCAGTGAAAATTACCTGTTACGCTTTGGCCTTACCGGCGCCCTGCAGCAAAACCTGAGCGCATCACAAAATATTGACAGACAAACATTCACCTACGGCACAAATGGTGATATTAAAATAGACAGCATTTCATCACAGGACAATATTAAGGGAACCATTCTTTTACCGGCTACTTATGCTGCGGGGGTTACCTTACACAAGACTTCTACCAATTCAAGGGGCCTGTTTGAACTCTGGTCAATCGGTGCGGAATACACTTCCACCCAATGGACCAAATATCGTTTTTACAACCAGCCCGATAAACTGGCCAATAGCTGGCAGTTTAAGATGGGTGTACAATTCAGTCCTGATCCTTTATCAGGAAGGGGTTACTGGAATAATGTAAATTTCCGCGCCGGTTTTTATGTAGGTAAAGATTATGTGAATGCAGATGGAAATGGGCTGAAACAATACGGCGTTTCTTTTGGAGCCGGCCTTCCCGTTCGCAAATGGAACTCCTATACGGATCAGTTTACCGTAGTTAATACCGCTTTGCAATTTGGCAAACGGGGTTCGGGTGTAAATAATATCACAGAAAGCTATATCCAGTTTTCTTTAGGAATCAGTATGAGCGATATTTGGTTTGTGAAACGCAGGTATGATTAATCAACTTTCCTATAAAAAAATATTTACAGCAGCCGTTATAGCCGGCTGCTTTTTTATGTACGGTTGCGAGAATGATGTAAATGAAGTACGCGAACTTGGCAGGAAAAAAGCCAGTATAGATGAAGGAAAAGGCATTGATAGTTACCTGAGCATGAACGGAAAAATGAGGGCGCATTTAACGGCGCCCCTACTGCTGCGTTACCAGGGTGATAGCGCTAAAAAATCTGAGTTCCCCAAATCACTGCATGTTGATTTTTTTAATGACAGTTTAAAAATAGAAAGCCAGCTTAATGCCCGCTACGGCCGATACCTTGAAAATGATAACAAAGTTTTTCTGAAAGATAATGTGGTAGCTTTTAATATTAAAGGCGATACCCTTTTCTGTGAAGAATTATACTGGGATCAGAACCAGCAGAAATTTTATACCGATAAAAAGGTTATCCTCAGCAAAAATTTCCGTAACAGTTATTTTATCGGGCTTGATGGAATGACCTGTAACCAGGATCTTTCAGATCTGCATTTATATAAAATGGATCGGGGTACTTTTTTTACGCTGCCGCCCGACAGTACTACGGCTAAATAATTCATGTTTCCGGTTCAAATAGCCCTATAATTTTATAACTTGCCTCCCTAAAAAAGAATATATGGACTACAGAAGAATGGGTAAAAGCGGTTTAGAGTTAAGTGTATTAAGTTTTGGCAGTTGGGTAACTTTTCACAAACAGATCAATGATGGCAGTGCGGATGAACTGATGGGACTTGCTTATGATAACGGAATCAATTTTTTTGATAACGCAGAAACCTATGCGTTGGGGGAAAGTGAGAAAATGATGGGTCGCGTATTAAAAAACAAAAACTGGGACAGGACTTCATATACCCTTTCTTCCAAAGCTTATTTTGGCTGGAGAGGCAAAGACAATAAACCTAATCAGACGGGGCTTAGCCGTAAACATTTGATAGAAGCCTGCCATGAAGCTTTGCAAAGATTGCAGACTGATTATTTGGATTTATATTTTTGTCATCGCCCCGATGTAAACGTTCCCATTGAAGAAGTAGTATGGACCATGCATAACCTGATACAGCAGGGAAAGGTTTTGTATTGGGGCACCAGCCAGTGGAGCGCTGCAGAAATAATGGAAGCGCATAGGGTAGCTAACCAATATCATTTAATTGCCCCAACCGTTGAGCAGCCGCAGTATAATATGTTCGAACGTTTTAAAATGGAGCAGGACTATCTGCCTGTGTTTAAGAATGTAGGACTGGGCACTACGATCTGGAGCCCATTAGCTGCAGGTTTTTTAACCGGAAAATATAACAACGGCATACCGGAAGGATCACGCCTGGCCATTGAAGGATTCGACTGGCTAAAAGATCGTTGGGTTCAGGATGCAAAACTCGAAAAAGTAAAAAAATTAGTAGTGCTTGCGGGTGAGTTGGGGGTGTCGCTTGCGGCACTCGCTATTGCCTGGACCATCAAAAATCCAAATGTTACTACAGCCATTTTGGGTGCTACTAAAAAAGAGCAATTGCTGGAAAATCTGAAGGCGTTGGATGTTGTAAAATTATTAACAGATGAAGTGGTAAATAAGATAGAAAATATTTTACAGAATAAGCCGGTGATGGATCTTGCGTAGGAACTTTAATGCTAAGACACAAGGGCGCAAAGAGGTACCATACTCTTTGCGCTTTTTTATTACGCAAAAACTTACGTTTTATACGTTGTTCATCAGTTGTCAAAAAATATTTTCGAGTTCTTTCAGGTGGTAAATTGTATAGGTAGGCTGAATATGCGGAACAATGTTCAGGTGGTTTACGAAGATGGTATCCATACCTGCGTTGATTCCACCCTGTATATCTGCATCAAGATTATCGCCAATCATAATACTTTCTTTAACAGTTGCACCGGTTTTGCTAATGGCATACTCGAAAATTTCTTTATGTGGTTTCAGGCTGTTGCTGGCTTCAGAAGTAATTACTTCTTCAAAAAAAACATGCAGGTTCGAATGCAGTAATTTATGATGCTGTACTTTTTCAAAACCGTTGGTGACCAGATGCAACCGGTAATTTTTTTCTTTGAGATACGTCAGTATTTCTATGGTATAGGGAAACAGGCTTTTTTTAGCGGGCAGGTGTTCGAGAAACTGAACGGCCATGGTTTTAGATAGAGGTTCATCTGCCAGTTTAAAATCAAGCAGGGCAAGCCACATTCTTTTCCATCTCAGTTCATCCTGTTTAATAAAACCTTTGGTATAGCGGTCCCATAATCTTTCATTATGATAACTGTATCGTGCAAAAAAATCATTAAAATCCGGTATACCCTTGCTGTGAAGTGCATTGGTCTCATATAGTTCAGCCAGGGTTTGCCTGGAGTTTGTTTCAAAATCCCATAATGTGTGATCCAGGTCAAAAAATAAATGACGATACTTCATGCTGCAAATTACGAAGTACGAAGTAGGAAATGAGTGCGGGCAGGCAAAACTTAGGCATAAAATATCAACTAGTACTTCGCACCTGGTAGTTCTAACTTCCACTTTCGTACCTTGAACTTTAAACTTTGTTTCAATGAATATCATTATCACGGGTGCTTCCAAAGGTATTGGCAGAGCCATTGCAGAAAGGTTTGCAAAAGAGGGTAATACTTTATTACTATGCAGTAGAAACGAAAAACAGTTATATGAAACCGTTTCGCAGCTGCAAACCCATTATCCTCAGTGCACAGTAAAAGCCATGCCCGCCGATATGGGAAAGAAAGAAGAAGCCATACAGTTTGGAACTTGGTGCTTACGGTTCGGAGTGCCTGATATTCTGGTTAACAACGCGGGACAATTTCTTCCGGGCTCTGTGTATGATGAAAAGGAGGGGATGCTGGAGCAGATGATAGAAGTGAACCTATATAGTGCTTACCATCTTACACGAACCGTGTTGCCGGAGATGATGAAAATGAAACGCGGCCATATCTTTACTGTCTGTTCTATCGCATCCTTACAGGCATATCCTAATGGTGGCAGTTATAGTATCAGTAAATTTGCTTTGCTGGGCTTTAGTAAAAATCTCCGCGAAGAAATGAAACCGCATGGTATTAAAGTTACAGCGGTTTGTCCGGGTGCCACCATGAGTGCGAGTTGGGATGGGGCCAATATAGACCCAAAACGTATTATGGAAGCTGGTGATATTGCAACAATGATCTACGCTTCATCGCAATTATCGGCCATGGCAGATGTGGAGGATATTATTATGCGGCCACTTGTAGGCGACCTGTAATTTATTAATAAGAGAGACCCAAAGAAAAAATGGGTTGAAATTTTTCGGCTTGTTTTTCTGTTCCTCTGAAGAAGATTTTGCAGCAATGTTTTAAAGACTTTCTCCCGATAAAAGTATCTGCCAGGCTGCTGCCACATTACCTGTATTCAGTAATTCTGCTGCATAGCCATGCAGCTCCTTTTCCATCTCTGTGGGGTTAATAGAATAATACTGGATAATATTTTTTAACCTGTCATCATTAAATGATGGATCAATAACCGGCATATCATTTACATTGGCAAGCATCCCCAAATGATTACCTGTTAACTGGCTGCTGTTGCGGATACTAACCGGCAATGCGTCCACACCAATGCCTAATTGTGTATTTGGCTTTGCCACTGTAAAAAGATTTCTCTCGTCTACTTTACAATACCAGTCTCCGCCGAGTCGAGCAACCAGTTGAAATTTTCGCTGATCAATTTTTCCATCTTCACCTAAAATACTTTCGTCTACATGCATACACAATATCTCCGCAATTACCAGCTGACCTGCGCCACCTTCTTCTCCTAAACTCTTTACTTCATTAACCCTGCATTCAAATTTAATCTTAGCCTCTTTTACCATGGGCGGCTTTACCATGGTAGCGCGTTCTTTGGTAAAACCTGCTTTTATAAATTCATCCACCCCTTTCGGAAACTCGCAACTGGCAAGGCTGGCTTGCTGTACCATATCAAAATCAACCATATTGATTACGCATTCAGGAACGGCTAAAATATTTTGTAAACTATGTTTGGTTGTATTATCTCTACCCCGGCGTGAAGGAGAAAAAATAACAATAGGAGGATTGGTAGAAAATAAATTGAAAAAACTAAAAGGGCTCAAATTTACGTTTCCCTCTTTATCGATAGTACTGGCAAAACAGATAGGTCTTGGGGCAATGGCATGTTGCAGCCAGTGCTGTGATTCTGTTAAGGATATATTAGGAATGTCTATTATCATTGCTTTTGTTAGCGGTTAAGAAATAAGCTTCTTCTTCGCCAGGATAGAAAAATCTGACTCTTCCATTATCATTGTATTCCGCAATTTTCCGATGGCTTCTATTTCCATTTCCACAACATCCCCCTCCTGCAACCATTGTTCCACATAATCAGGATCATTTAGTTTACCGGTGCCATTCAGTTCCAGGAAGCATCCGGTACCTACGGTTCCACTGCCTATTACATCGCCAGGATGAATATCTGCACCATACGCACAGCGTTCAATGATCTCTGCGAAAGTCCAGTCCATATCGCCAAGATTGCCTGCACTTACCTGTTTACCATTCACCCAACATTTCATGGGCAGGTTCCAGCTTTTGCCGGTATGGCCCTCTTTGGGAGGTATCTCCACATTTTCCAATTCATCAAGTGTAACAAGACAGGGCCCGATAACGGTAGCAAAATCTTTTCCCTTGGCAGGACCCAAATTCAGCAGCATTTCTTCCATCTGCAATCTGCGGGCGCTCATATCATTCATAATCATTAATCCACCGATATATTGATCGGCTTCTGCGGCGGTAATATTTCTTCCAGGCTTACAAATTACGATAGCAGCTTCCAGTTCAAAATCCAGTTTTTCAAAATGATCCGGCATGCATTTGATATCACCCGGACCCTGTATGCTGTGGTGATTGGTAAAATAAAAAACAGGGTATTGATCAAACTCCGTTATCATTTCTGCCTTGCGATTCTTACGCGCTGCTGCCACATGCTGTCGGAATGCATACCCATCCCTGCAGGAAGTAGGAAAAGGAACAGGTGCCAACAATTCCAGACCTTCTATGGGTATACCCTGCTCCTTGCTGATGCGGCCGCTTTTGATGGCGGCTTCTACCTGTTGTGCAATGGGGAACATATCATCCCAGTATTGCAAAAACATGTTCATGCTGTTGGGAAGTTCGGGATGCAGTAAGTCGCAATCGAATAAAAGATTGTCCACTAAAAAAGCCAGTTGATCACGGCCATCTGTGAGGTAAGAAACAAGTTTCATAAATCAGGCATATTGAGTGGCGAAAGTAGGGTAAAACAGGAGTAAAGCCAGAGTAGGCAATCACCATTTTTCATCTTCTGGAATAGGTCCCTCTTGTTTAAACATGTCCTTTGTCTTTTGCTGCTGTTCAATTCTTTGCAAAATCAAAGTGGCAATCATATCTCCGGCATCACCCGTGGGATTTTCCAGAAGAACCGTTTTAAGTTTATCCTCGCTTACATCCAGCCGGTAAAGTATTTGTACAAGACGGGAAAAATCTTTGTCGATCAGGTCGTTCACAAAATGGGCCAGTTGTTGAGGCGTCAGTGTTTCTAATCTTAAAAGTTCATTCTCTGTTGCCATGCATATAAAGTTAGGGAAATGCGCAAACTCAGCGAAGTAGACATGAATATCTTAGCGCAATGTCTGCAATAAGCGCAATTATTGCAAAGGGCAAACTTGACGATACTGCTAATATTTTTCAATCACGCCCAGTCCGAACAAAGCGAAATCATATTTTACAGGATCCGCTGCATCCAGTGTACGCAGGTAAGTGGTTAGTTCAACAGCTGCCTGCCAGTCTATCTGCTTTCTTTGCAGCAAACCAAAACGTTTGGCTACCCTTGCTACATGCAGGTCTATCGGACAGATAAGGTGTGACGGACTTATTTTTTTCCAGAGACCAAAGTCAACACCCATGCTATCTTTTCTTACCATCCAGCGTAAAAACATATTCAATCTTTTGCAGGTGGATCCTTTGTAAGGAGTTGAGATATGCTTTTTGGTACGGGATGGAACATGTTCGAGGGAGAAAAAATAGTTATGAAAATTCGATAGAAGTTTTTGGGCAATACCACCCCTGATATCACCTGTGGTGATATCGTCCCCTCCTTGGGAAGGAGTGGAAAATTTTAGGAACGCCTCTTCGAGGCTGGTATGGTATGTGTAATGATGTTTAAAAAATTCGATAAAGTATAAAAGATCAGTAGTATTGAATGTGCGGTGTTTAAATGCTTCCAGTTTTTTTAAATCCTGCGGGTTATGGTTAAGACAAAAATCATGGGGTGCATTATCCATCAGGTTCATCAGCTCTTTTGATTTATTGATGATGGTAGTGCGGTTGCCCCAGGCAAAAACAGCAGCCAATAATCCGGCTATCTCAATATCAGCCTGCTTTTTAAAAAGGTGCGGTATGCAAACCGGATCGTCTTTAATGAATGAGGGCTGGTTGTACTGTTTCACTTTTTCATCAAAAAAATCCTTTAAGGAGCGATCCGTTTTCTGTTTCATTCTTCACGGTAATAAATATTTTGGTTCCCAGATAAGACATAAGGTAGGGGAGCAGGAAAAGTATTAAAAATTAGGGAGCGGTCATTAAGACCGCTCCTCTAAACAGGCTGGCGCAAGACCGCCAAAAAAATATTATACACATTAGTCTTAACACAGAATCTAAACGTTTAAAAAACTTACACAGTTGCCCATGCCGCCAGTATCTCCTCTGTATGGTTCTTGCTCTGCGGCTTCTCAATGATCTTAACGATCTTCCCTGTTTCATCGATCAAAAAGGTAGTGCGCGTAGTACCCATATAGGTATGGCCCATTATTTTTTTCTCGCCCCAGAGATTGTATTTATCAACAATCTTTTTATCCTCATCCGATACCAGGGGAAAAGGAAGTTTGTTTTTCTGTTCAAACTTTTTGTGACTTTTTACACTGTCTGTGCTTACACCAATTACCTGGTATCCTTTCTTCAGCAATACACTGTAATTATCCCTCAGGTTACATGCCTGGTCGGTACAGGTGGGTGTATCATCTTTGGGGTAAAAATATAAAATCACTTTTTTGCCTTTGTAATCTGCCAGGGAAATCGGCTTGCCATCCTGGTCAACCGCCTTAAATATGGGCGCTTTGCTACCTTCTTTTAATACTGCCATGTTTCTTTTTTATGTTTTCAGTGTGTAATGATAAGTCATATTATACTCTTTTTGTTCGTAATTACCAAATCCGGGCAAAAATTAACCCTCATTTCCCTTCCTCGGCTTACATTTGCACAATTTATTTCTGCCAACTATGCCCAAAGACAATTCTATCAAATCTGTTCTGATTGTAGGTTCCGGCCCTATTATTATAGGCCAGGCCTGTGAATTTGATTATTCCGGCTCCCAGGCCGCCCGCAGTCTGCGTGAAGAAGGTATTAAGGTATTTCTGATTAACAGTAACCCGGCTACCATAATGACCGACCCGATGATGGCCGATCATGTATTCCTCCTGCCTTTAACCGTGGAAAGTATTGAACAGATTCTGGAAGAACACCAGATCGACGCTGTATTGCCCACTATGGGCGGACAAACAGCACTGAACCTTTGTAAAGAAGCAGACGAACTGGGTGTATGGGAGAAATATGGTGTGCGGATGATTGGAGTAGATGTAGCTGCCATTGATATGGCGGAGGACAGGGAAAAATTTCGCCAGCTAATGGTAAAAATAGGTATCGCCGTGGCCCCGAGCCGTGTGGCCAATAGTTTTCTGGAAGGAAAAGAATTTGCACAGGAGATCGGTTTTCCGTTGGTGATACGTCCGTCTTTTACCCTGGGTGGCACGGGTGGTGGATTTGTTCATAGCAAGGATGATCTTGATGCTGCTCTGGAAAGAGGATTGAAAGCATCGCCAATGCACGAAGTGCTGGTAGAAAAAGCAGTACTGGGCTGGAAAGAATATGAGTTGGAACTGCTGCGCGATCAGAATGATAATGTGGTGATCATCTGTACCGTTGAAAACCTTGACCCCATGGGTGTGCATACCGGTGATTCTATAACCGTAGCACCTGCCATGACCCTTAGTGATACTGCCTTTCAGGATATGCGTAACAAAGCTATCCTGATGATGCGCTCATTGGGAAATTTTTCCGGCGGTTGTAATGTGCAGTTTGCACAAAATCCCGAAACGGAACAACTTATTGCCGTAGAGATCAATCCACGCGTAAGCCGCTCTTCTGCCCTCGCTTCCAAAGCAACCGGTTATCCCATCGCGAAGATTGCCGCCAAACTGGCTATCGGGTATTCACTCGATGAACTGAAGAACCAGATTACCAAAACCACTTCTGCCTATTTTGAACCCGCACTGGATTATGTGATTGTAAAAGTGCCGCGCTGGAATTTTGATAAATTTAAAGGCGCCAACGATACGCTCGGCCTTCAGATGAAAAGCGTGGGAGAAGTAATGGCCATTGGAAGAAGTTTTACAGAAGCTATCCAGAAAGCCTGCCAGAGTTTAGAAAATGAAGCGATTGGTTTGGGTTATTACGGCAAGAGTTTAATGAAGAGTGAAGAGATCGTTGAATATATTAAGACGCCGAAATGGGACCGCATCTTTCGTATCAAAGACGCATTGATGCAGGGATCAACCGTAAAATCCATTGCACAGGCCACGGGCATTGACAGATGGTTTCTTTACCAGATACAGATTATCTGCAACATGGAAAAAGATATTGCTAAATACGCTATCGATACAATACCTACCGATCTTCTCAAAGAAGCCAAGAAAAATGGTTTTGGTGATGAACAGATTGCCCGCATTTTACACGGCGATTGTACGGATGAACAGGTATATGAAAAAAGAAAAGCATTAGGCATTACCAGGGTATACAAAATGGTAGATACGTGCAGCGCCGAGTTTGAAGCGAAGACACCGTATTTCTACAGTACTTTCGAAGGTTAACTCATCCCCCGGCCCCTTCTCTGCCAGGCAGAGAAGGGGAGAAATTTTTTCTTTCCCCTCTTTGCGCAGCAGAGAGGGGTGACAAGCGAAGCGAAGTCGGGGTGAGTAAAGTTATTTTATCCCATAAATTTTTACTTTAAGATTCCGCATTTGTAAATTCATGGGCAGCACCTCTGTATAAAAAGAAAGATCGAATACCATGTTCCGGTATTTTTTATAATCACTCAGTGTAAACATATCATTTGTAGAAACTGTGTTCCATTGTTTTTCGACATAAGTATCTTTCGTCATTTGTACGATATCGTGGTTTGTCCAGAATACGAAATTTCTTCCCTTAATCAGTTTATCGATCATCGCCAGCCTGAATGATGGCTGATCTTCCAGGCCCGGTGTACGTAAATTAATGTCTGCAGTAACTTCCACATACAGGCTTGTATAATTTTTAGGTATAGCCAATTCGGGCATGAGCGTAGTATCAGATCGCTTCATAAAAAAATGTTGCATAGCCGCACTTGAATAATCCAGCAACAAATCTCTCTGTGCCGCCTTCACCCATTTATCTGCAGGATATATTTTGTTGTTATCACATGTGTAAGAATTTATGAGCTTAAAATTATTCAGCAACTGTATCATATGCTTTTTTACAGGCTCATTGGAAATTTTTTCCTGCAGCAGATCAGGGGTTAGCCTGTACAGTTCGGTTCCGGACAAGTAAAACTCTTTATACATATAATCGGTCATCTCCCTGCTCCATTCCATAAAAGGCATAGATTGTATATTACGGAAAGCAACGCTGGTATCTATTACATCTGCCAACCAATGCACTTCTTTGGGTTTATTGGGCAAAGAATAATTATTCAGTACAAGGGAACTGATAGTAGGCGCCAGATTATTGTGTGAACTAACTGAATAAAATTTTCTGTTCGATTTTAACATGGGCGAATACACAATCAGCGGAACATGGTAATCATCCATACCACCCGTAGATGGAAAAGACCCGATATGATGATCACCCGTAATAAAAAAAATCGTGTTTTGATAGTCAGGTCTTTTTTGATATTTTCTAAAAAAGTCCTTGATACAATCATCGGCAAATAGATAGGTAACTAATACCTGCTTCGTTTCCTTTAACGTCTTTTTTATTTTTGAAGTACCTGGGATGGATTTCATTTTTTTATCAAAAAGCTTTTCATACTGATGCTGCTGCGCAAATAAGTAAGGCATATGCGTAGTGCCTGTATGATAAATATTGAGGTAAGGCGTTTGCGGTAAAGAATCCATTACTTCAAAGCTTCGGTTAAATAATGCATCATCCGGGTAACCCATCGACCACCCTTCTGCACCCACACCCATTTGTTTGTATTGGGATCCATATTTTGAAAGAATCATATCCGTACCCTGCAAACGCATGTAGCCACCCATGTTATCAAAATCAGGGTTGAAGCCGATCAGGAACCGGGTATAATAACCATTGGCCCGCAGAATTTTTATCAGGGAAAGATGATCAGGCATTACATTAATTACTGAAAACCCACGTTTGCCATAAGGCAAAGAACCAGAGATAGCAGGATGTGCCGCAAAGGTTCCCGGTGCGGTACTGATAAAATTATCCCAGGTTAGACTTTTACCTGAAAGCGAATCTAAAAATGGCGTAAAGCTTCCCGCATACGCTTTATCACCGCTGAAATCACGCGATAATCCTTCCACCACCAGTATCACAATATTAGGAGGTGTTTTACCGAGATTGAAAAAGCTACCCAACACATCTTTGCTGTCGTTTACGTGCAGCAAAGGATATTCTTTACTGATAAAATTAAAGGGCTGGTTCTGCTGATAGAAGTCAATCTCGGCGGCCAGCGCTTCTTTCGTTAAACGCGATGCATCAAATTTATTTTTATTTTTAAAATAGGCATAATTATCTGCCACCCAGAATACAAACTTGTTACAGGTAAAATAGTAAGCTGCCTTTTGGCTGAACCAGTTTTCAGGCGGGTTTGCATAACCCAGAAAAATGAGGGCGGGAAAACAAGCGATGAGAGCCGTTGTTACAGCCCAGCGCCTGAAAATGATTGTATTAAAAATACGGTAGTAAAGAATAAAGTAGATACTTGTATAAACAAGAAACGGTACATACAGCAATATCCCGCTCGTCATCATTTGTTTGGTGGTTACCCATGATTCATGCAAGCTGCGTGTAAATATTTCGTGATCATAAGGGGTATTTCGTTCTGAAAATACTAGGATAAGTGAGAGATAAAGAATAATAAACAATATAGTAACTCCATGAAACAGAATTATAGCTGCTTTTTTGCTGAGTAAAGAAATCAACAGGAAGGGAATAAAAAAAAAGATGCCATACACCAAACAGGCCCATACATCATACACCCATCCGGCCAGTTCAAAATAAAAGGCATGGTTCACAAACGATTTCGAGGCAATAAAATAATATTCATAAAACCGTACCATACAAATCGTAACGAGCAATGCAAGAATGGCTCTGAAATATAACTGTAAGAAGGCAGATAGTTTTACAGGCATGGGCAATCATTCATTCGTAAAAATAACTGTTAATGTGTTGCCATAACATAGAGAACGCGGCTATACCTAAACGTTTATTTTATTATTTAATTTTACACCCTAAAAAATCACCGGAGCTTTTAGTACCTTGCCCGGTATGTCCGACCAGTCGCAAATCTTTCAAACCGTTTCAAAAACACGCTGGCGGCGTTTTAAATGGGCAGTCAGGTTATCCTTATTTTTTTTGGCAATCGCCATTTTTGTATTAGTGATTGCTATCCGCAACAGTGATAAAAATGAGCCCGGCATATCACTCGAAAGCAAAGCCATAAAGAAAGTATTAACAGGTAGTATACCGGCCTACCGCGAAAGTAAGCTGGGCAAAGAATACCGCGGCTTCCGCCAAGCGATTGACGCAAGATGGTCAAAACGAAAGCCCGGTTCTATTCCGGATACACTGAATCTGTCACGCTCGCCCCTTTTCACCGATAGTATTGGTATCCGTGCCGGCTTTTATGTTGCCTGGGATCCGCAATCATTTTATTCATTGGAGAAAAATATTTCCAAGATGAATCTGGTGATTCCTGAATGGTTTTTTATTGATCCCAATGCCGATACTTTATATACCAATATTGACAAGCGTGCTTTACAACTGATGAAAGCGGCCCGTGTAGAAATAATGCCCATCCTGTCAAATAATTACAAAGAAGTTTTCAGAGGTGAGGCCATACATCGGATTCTCAATAATCCTTTCAAAAAACAAAGGCTGATTAATGACATTATCCGGCTGCTGAAAGAATATCATTTTGCCGGACTGAATGTTGATTTTGAAGAACTACAGGAAACCAGCAATAAACCCCTTATCTCGTTCCAGAAAGAACTGTACGAGAAATTACACGCCAATAATTTTATAGTTACGCAGGATGTGATACCCTTTAATGATGACTATGATTTCAAAACCCTCGCCAAATACAATGACTATTTAATACTCATGGCTTATGATGAACATCATAACGAAACCAAACCTGGCCCTATCTGTTCACAACGATGGATTGAGGCTTCCCTGGATAAGATAGCTTCTGTGGTTCCACCGGAAAAAATAATCTTAGGAATGGCGGGTTATGGGTACGATTGGAAACTTAACAGTAACAGGGTGGTTGCTTTTTCTTACCAGGAAGCTTTAGCCAATGCCAGGGAAAGTGAAGCGGTGGTTGATTTTGATAATGATACCTATAATCTTCATTACCAGTATTACGATAGTAACGATTCTATTCACGAGGTTCATTTTACAGATGCTGCTACCAATTTCAACACCTTACGTTTTGCCACTGAATACAAATTAGCCGGAACTGCCTTATGGCGCTTAGGAAGCGAAGACAGCCGTTTATGGGAATTTTATAATAAACCCATGTCAAAGGAAGCACTGAAAAATTTTGATTTTACAGAGTTCAGTAACGTGCTTCCCGGTTCTTCACCTGATTATATCGGTGAAGGCGAAGTACTGGATATTATTGCCACTCCAACGCATGGAAACATTACTCCCGAAATTGATACAGCCGACATGCTGATCAGTGAAGAAAAGTATAATACACTACCGTCCACTTACGTGATCAGGAGATTTGGAAATGTAACCAAAAGAAAGCTCGTACTCACTTTCGATGATGGTCCGGACCCTGTTTACACCAAGCAGATATTAGATACGCTTGCGCATTATCATGTACCGGCAAGTTTTTTCGTGGTGGGTATTGAAGCGGAAAATAATATACCCATCATTAAAAGAATTTTTCGAGAAGGACACGAAATAGGCAATCATACTTTTTTTCACCCAAACATGGCAACCGTAAGTACCAGGCGTGCAAATTTAGAAATGGACCTGACACGATTATTGATTGAATGTATTACGGGCCATAGCACTATATTATTCCGGGCGCCTTTTAATGCAGACAGTGAGCCGACTAAAAGTGAGGAACTGATTCCCATTGCTCTAAGCCGGAAAAAAAATTATGTAACAGTAGGTGAAAGTATTGACACGGAAGACTGGCAGAAGGATGAGATCAAAGGCTTTAACGCTGATACTATTCTAAACCGTGTAATAAAAATCTATGAACGACGTATACATAACCCCGATACAGAAGATACTTCGGGCGTAAACGGAAATATCATTTTACTTCATGATGCTGGTGGCGACAGGTCTGCTAGCGTGGAAGCAACAGGCAAGATTATCCGTTTCTTTCAAAACCGTGGCTACACATTTACCACTGTTGCCGACCTGCTTGGTAAAAAACCCGATGACGTGATGCCGCCAGTGCCAAAAGGAAGCGGTTACTTTTTGTTACAGGTAAATTTTCTGTTTGCAGAATTCGGTTATATCAGTGGTGCAGTTCTCTATTCACTTTTTTTATTGTTCCTGATATTGGGTGCTGCCAGGTTATTGGTAACCGGCATACTGGCTGCTATGCAGCAAAAAAAAGAATCGCTTATTGTACAAACACCATTGGTAATGGATGAATGGCCATTGGTATCTGTGATTGTTCCGGCCTACAATGAAGAAGTAAATGTGGTAAGTTCTTTACAAAATCTTTTGCGCTGCGACTATCCTTCTTTTAATATCATTTTTGTGGATGATGGCAGTAAAGATTCAACCTATGAAAAAGTAAAAGCCTCATTTAGCGGCCATCCGAAAATACAGCTATTTACCAAAGCCAATGGTGGCAAAGCTTCTGCACTTAATTTCGGTATAGCCCATTCGGGTGCTGATTATGTGGTATGTATAGATGCAGATACACAACTGGCGCCTGATGCGGTTAGCATGCTCATGAAAAATTTTCTTTCACCGCCGCCGCAAGTAAAGTCGAAACGGGGTAAAGTAGCTGCCGTGGCAGGAACGGTGAAAGTAGGTAACGAAGTAAATATTCTTACCAAATGGCAGAGTATCGAATATACCATTGGCCAGAATTTTGACCGTAAAGCTTTTGCATTCATGAACGCGGTAACGGTAGTGCCCGGCGCTATAGGCGCGTATAATAAAAATGCCCTGATAGAAGTAGGTGGATTCACCGGCGATACGCTTGCCGAAGATTGTGACCTTACGATACGTATTTTAAAAGCAGGTTATATTGTAGACAATGAATCCCTGGCCATTGCCTACACCGAAGCGCCTGAAACAGTAAAGCAGTTTATGAAACAGCGTTTCCGCTGGAGCTTTGGTGTAATGCAGGTTTTCTGGAAAAACAAAGAATTACTTTTTAATACAACGCACAAATCACTTGGATTAATTGCCCTGCCTGATATTTTATTGTTCAAATACATCATTCCCGTTTTTACACCGCTCGCTGATCTTTTTATGTTAATTGGTTTAGCCACAGGAAATGCAGAAAAGATTGGGGTATATTATCTCGCTTTTGTTTTGGTGGATGCGTTAACGGCAGGCATTGCTTTTGCTTTTGCCAAAGAAAAGGCCTGGAAATTATTCTGGCTGATTCCGCAACGGCTTATCTATCGCTGGCTAATGCTGGTAGTTTTATTCCGCTCCTTCCGCAAAGCGCTGAAGGGAGAACTACAGCTTTGGGGTGTTTTGAAAAGAACGGGGAATGTGGGGGAGACTAGAGGGGTGAATGGTGCGTAATGAGCCCATTCACCGCTCACAAATTTTCCTTTACTTTGCACCACTTTAAAACGCAACCTGTAACTATGAAACTGACAGATCTCCAGGTATTGAATGAGAAAGAAACCCGCGGTGGTTTTGGTGAAGGCATTCATGAAATAGGAAAAGAGAATGAGAACGTAGTGGTGCTTACGGCCGATCTTGCCGGCTCACTAAAACTGGGACCGTTTATCAAAGATTTTCCCAACCGCTTTGTACAGTGCGGTATTGCAGAAGCTAATATGATTGGCATAGCAGCGGGTATGACCATTGGCGGAAAAATTCCTTACACAACTACTTTTGCCAATTTTAGTACGGGCCGTGTATACGACCAGATACGCCAGAGTGTTGCCTATAGTAACAAGAATGTAAAAATCTGCGCATCACATGCAGGCTTAACCCTTGGTGAAGATGGGGCCACGCACCAGATACTGGAAGATATTGGATTGATGAAAATGTTACCCGGCATGACGGTAATCGTTCCTTGTGATTTTAACCAGACAAAAGCTGCTACCAAAGCCATCGCTTCTTATGAGGGCCCGGTGTACCTGCGTTTTGGCCGCCCCAAATGGCCCAATTTTACCAAAGAAGATGGTAGTGATTTTGTAATTGGCAAAGCACAGCCATTAAGCGAAGGAACTGATGTTTCCATTTTTGCCTGCGGACATATGGTATGGAAGGCCATTGAAGCCGGAAGAATACTGGAAGCAAAAGGCGTGAGTGTGGAACTAATCAACATACATACTATTAAGCCATTGGATACAACAGCCATCCTGCAATCTATTCTCAAAACAAAATGCGCAGTTACCGTAGAAGAGCATAATATCATTGGCGGATTGGGTGATGCCATTGCACAGACAGCCTCGAGGCATTTTCCCATACCGATAGAATATATCGGCACCAATGATACATTTGGCGAAAGCGGTAAACCCACTGAACTTTTAACGAAATATGGGCTCGATACGCCGTTTATTGTTGAAGCCGCTGAGAAAGTGATGAAGCGGAAATAAACAAACGGAAAGGTATTGGTTTATTTTGCGGTATTTACAAGCCATATGGGCTTTTACGCAACACCCAAAGAGCAATCATTAATGATCACACAAACAGGAAATACGAAAAGCTGGATGGCAGGAGTGCTGGCAGCTATCGCTGCTTCACTTTGCTGTATCACACCCCTGTTAGCTTTATTGGGTGGAGTCAGCGGTTTTGCGGCATCGTTTTCATGGATTGAGCCATACCGTCCTTATTTAATCGCTTTAACAATTGCTGTTTTTGCATTTGCCTGGTATAAAAAATTAAACCTGCCGAAACAGGCAGACTGTGATTGTGAAGAAGACAATAAAAAAATATTTTTGCAATCAAAATCTTTTTTAGGCATCGTTACTGTGGTAGCAGCTTTATTAATTGCCTTACCGTATTACGCACATATATTTTATCCAAAATCGCCCGTAACAAAAGTTAGTGTAATGGACAATAGCCATATGGCTACTGTCCAGCTTAACATTAGCGGAATGGATTGCGAAGCCTGCACGCTGCATATTAACAGCAAACTTTCAAAACTTAACGGTGTGTGGGAAGCAAACACTTCCTATAAAAAATCCTTCGCCATTGTACGGTTTGACAGCACCAAAACATCGCTTAACAGCCTGAAGAATAAGGTAACCGACATTGGCTATAAAGTAGTTTCATCAAATATCATTCACAAATAAAATGAGTACAGCTGTTATCCTTCAATCTATACTCACTTGCCCTAACTGTGGTTACCGAAAAGAAGAAACCATGCCCACCGATGCCTGCGCGTTTTTTTATGAATGTGAAAACTGTCATACAAGACTAAAACCAAAGCAGGGTGATTGCTGCGTGTATTGCAGTTACGGAACAGTAGTGTGCCCACCCAAACAAAATGGCACATCCTGTTGCTGACACTGACAAGTTTTATTTCTAAAAGATAAATAGTAACGCTACAATGGGTACTATAATTCCCACTAAAGCAAATATCCATCCCCGCTGGCGGAAACTATTCTTTCCTTTCATTAAGAACATACCTGAAAAAGCAATGAGGATCAGTCCCAAGGCAAAAATATCCGAGTACCATATCCACCAAAGGTTGCCGTTATTTTTATGCAGGAAAGTTAATTCGGCCAGTACCGGTTTTTTTCGCCACATATTTACCTCTCCCTGGCCATTATTCAGGTGTATGGTTGCATCTGCATCTTTATAAGAAATAACGAGGGTACTGTCTTTCCGTATATCAAATTGCCTCATATCCTGCAAGCCATTTTGTTTACTAAAGGCAAGCACATTTTCTTTCGTAATAGATTCGGCCGGCATGCGAAAGGGGGTTGTTACTTTTTTAAATTCATACACATACTTGTCAGGCTTCCATTGTTTTCGGTGATTCTGCGCAATACCCGAAATAGCAAAAGCTATAATCAGTCCTACATAAAAATAGCCAAGGTCGCGATGGATATTACGAAGTTTTCGGTTACTCAATAAAGGTTCGCTCATGTAAACAAAGTTGTGGGTTAATAAAAAAGAAACCTACGTAAACGCAGGTTTATCTAAATATGAAATCGGTAATGAGTGGAAGCAAATCGGGCAACTTTCCAAAGCTAAGGCGCTAATCTTTCCATTTGCCATCTGCCTGCAGAATCAATAGTGTATTGAATCCTGTCGTGCAGTCTGCTCCTTCGCCCCTGCCAATATTCAAACAAACGGGGTTTTACAATATAACCTCCCCAATGAGGAGGGCGGGGAATATCAGCGGTGCCGAACTGCTTTTCCATATCGGCAAACTTATGTTCAATAATATTTCGGTCTTTCACATTTTCACTTTGCGGCGAAGCCCATGCACCAATGCGACTGAGTAAGGGCCGCGTTTGAAAATAGCGGTCGCTTTCTTCTCCACTTATTTTCTCAACCGTTCCTTCAATGCGGATTTGCCTTTCCAGTTCTTTCCAGAAAAATACCAACGCGGCATATGGGTTATCCTGTAACTCTTTTCCTTTATGACTAAGATAGTTGCTAAAAAAAATGAACCCGCTTTCTGAATATCCTTTCAGTAAAACAATCCTTGCAGAAGGAAAACCGGTTGTTGTAGCTGTTGCCAAAGTCATGGCATTCACTTCATCAATATCGCTGTTTACGGCTTCCTGCCACCAGTGTGTAAACTGGCTGAAGGGATCTGCTGCCATATCGGTTTCATCCAATGACTTCAGTTTATAATCACGTCGTATATCGGCTATGGTTTGGCTCATGTGGATCGTAAATTTTCAATGGCTTGCGTTAAAAGGTAATAGTAAAAAATTAATACCTCTTCGCGCTCAATTTAATTTTTAACTATTAATACCCTCCTCCTATTCTGTTATTTCCATCTTCTCCGCTTCATGTTTTCCTGAAATAAATGTATACACAGCAGGTATAACAAATAGCGTAAGTATGAGAGAAAATAATAGTCCGCCCACTACCACTATACCCAGGGGCTTTCGGCTGGTGGCGGCTGCACCCAGGCTTAAAGCAATAGGCAGTGCACCCAAAGCAGTGGCAAGACTGGTCATCAATATCGGTCGTAACCGTTGCGAAGCAGCTTCTATTACCGCCGCACGTTTAGGAAATCCGAATTCTCTTTTCTGGTTGGCGAATTCAACGATCAGAATACCATTCTTGGTTACAAGACCTATTAACATAATCATGCCTATCTGAGAAAATATATTTAATGTCTGGTTAAACACCCATAAACTAAGCAGTGCGCCTGCCAATGCCAGGGGTACGGTAAGCATGATGGTAAGCGGATCTTTAAAACTTTCAAACTGTGCAGCCAGCACCAGGTATATTAATACCAGTGCCAATCCAAATGCGAAGTTGGTATTGGAAGAACTCTCTGCATAATCTCTTGATGGGCCGCTTAAAGCTGTCTGAAAACTTTCATCCAGTAATCTCTTTGCTATTGCCTGCATCGCATTTACGCCATCCCCAATGGTTTTTCCTTCTGCCAGTGAAGCGGATATGGTAGCTGCTTTAAAACGGTTATAGTGATAGAGTGTGGGTGGATTGGAATTTTCTTGCAGTTTAACTACGGCCACTAACGGAATATTCTGACCGCGGTTATTGCGTACATACAGTTTTTCAATATCTGCCGGTTGTGTCCTCTCTTTATATTCAACCTGTGAAATTACCTGGTACTGTTTACCATTCATGATAAAATATCCGAGCCGTCTTCCGCTGAAAGCACTCGATACCACATCGGCCACATCTGATGTAGAAAGACCTAGGTCCCTTGCTTTCATTCTGTCAATGGTCATCTGTAATTCCGGTTTATTGAATTTTAGACTTACATCAACATTCTGAAAAGTTTTATCCTTACGGGCTTCTTCGAGGAATTTAGGGATAACTGTTTTTAATTTTTCAAAATCGAGATTCTGTAAAATAAACTGAACAGGAAGCGACCCTCTTGAACCCAGCCCCACAGAAATCGTCTGTTCTTCTACGGGGAATATTCTGGCATTGTTAAATCTGGGTAATTTTTTTGCAATGTCTTTTACGATTTCGCTTTGGGTTCTTGTGCGTTCGTCAGGCTGTACTAATGATATACGTCCCGTTCCGGAATTCACACCACCAGCACCACCAAAGCCTGGAACTGCAGCAAACACGAAGGATTTTTCAGGAATAGAATCAGAGAGGTAGCTGGTAAGTTTATCTCCTTCCTTCACCATGTATTGATAACTCGCTCCTTCGGGGCCTGTCATCTGGAAACGGATGGTACTTTTATCTTCCAGCGGTGCCAGCTCATTCTGAATGCTGCCACCAATAAAATAAATGACTCCTGCACAAGCCAGTACAATTACCCAGGCCATCCAGCGAATTTTCAGAAAACCGGTCAGCAGATTTTTATACCCATTTTCCATGCCTCTGAAAAAAGGCTCTGTCCTTTCATAAAATTTTCCATGTCCCGTTTTGCGGTTGAGGTACACATTCAGTACGGGTGTAATAGTAAGCGATACAAAAGCCGATACCAATACCGCGCAGGCTACCACTACGCCAAACTCACGAAAGAGGCTGCCCACAAAACCCTGTAAAAAAATAACCGGCAGAAATACTACGGCCAGTGTAATGGATGTGGAGATTACGGCAAAGAAAATTTCCTTACTTCCCTCAAGTGCCGCAACGCGTATGGGAAGACCGCTTTCCAGTTTCCGGAAAATATTTTCTGTAACCACAATACCATCATCTACCACCAATCCGGTTGCGAGCACTACTGCCAGTAATGTTAATACATTGATGGAAAAGCCCGCTATGTACATGATAAAAAAAGTAGCGATCAGTGATATAGGAATATCAATCAAAGGTCGTATCGCTATCAGCCAGTTACGGAAAAAGAAAAAGATAACCAATACAACAAGGCTAAAAGAAATCAGCATGGTTTCACCTACTTCCTGGATAGAACGGCGAACATTTTTTGTCTGGTCTATAAGTGTAGTAATTTCAAAATCGCCTTTTTCAGATTTTTGTATTTCGGCCAGTCTTTTGTAAAACTCATCTGCAATTTTAATATAGTTGGCGCCGGGTTGCGGTATTACTTGCAAGCCTACTGCACTTACCCCATTGAGTTTCCAGCTGAATTCATCTTGCTCGGGACCGATCTCAACTTTCGACACATCACCCAAACGAATAATACCGTTTATATCTTCACGAAGAATCAGGTCACGAAAGTCTTTTTCTGTTGTCAGTCTTCCGAGTGCCCGTATGGTTAATTCTGTATTGCTGCCATATATTTTTCCGGAGGGTATTTCCACATTTTCTTTATCCAATGCGGCACGTAAATCGGAGAAAGCAATATTATAAGCATTTAGTTTATCGGGATCAATCCATAAACGCATGGCCGGACGCTTCTGCCCCAGAATATTTACCGAACTTACTTCCGGTATAGTTTGAAAACGTTCCTGCAATACATTCTCTGCATAATCACTCAATTCCATCAGGCCCTTTGTATGGCTTTGCACGGCAACAAGTATAATAAAATCGCTATTAGCATCGGCTTTGCTTACCACCGGTGGCGCATCTACATCTTGCGGAAGATTTCTAACAGCCTGGCTTACTTTATCACGTACATCATTGGCCGCTGTTTCCAGGTTTTCTTTAATGTTAAATTCAACGGTTATATTACTCGAACCATTGCTGCTGGAAGAAGTGATACTTCTGATACCGGGGATACCATTCACTGATTTTTCCAGTGGCTCGGTTATCTGGCTCTCAATAATATCTGCATTGGCGCCGGTATAAGAAGTACGTACGTTTACAATGGGCGGATCAATAGCCGGGTATTCACGTACGGCTAAAAAATTAAACCCTACTATACCAAAGAGCACGATGAGGATATTCATCACCGTGGCCAGTATAGGTCGTTTAAGCGAAAGTTCAGAAATGTTCATGGGCAGCAATGGCGATGGTAGGCCCATCACCTGGTTCTTTTATTTTATAGTTAGTTATGGCTATTGCGAAATATCTTCCAGTTTTTTTACACTACGCACTTTTACAGGAGCATTAGGCCGCACAAACAGGACGCCCGTTACTACAATACTGTCACCGGGGCTAATCCCCTTTGTTATTTCGGCAGTACCGGTAGTTCGCAATCCCGTTTCTATATCCACAAAAACTCCTTTGCCATTTTTTACAACCACCAGTTTTTTAGCTTTTGCATCAGGTATGATAGCGTTGGTTGGTACCATCACACTATTGGTGGAGCCTCCTCCGTTCATACTCACTTTCACAAAAGATCCCGGGTTCAGTGTACCTCCCTGGTAAAGGGCCCTTACTTTTAAATTACGAGAAGTGGTATTAATCAAAGGCTCTGTGGCAACGATCATTGCCCGGCCTTTAGCCAGGGTCTGGTTGGGTTGTACCACTACATAGGTTCCTTTATGGATAAGGTGCGCATATATTTCTGGGATGGTGAAATCTATCTTCGCCCTGTCTGTCTGCTGTAAGGTTGCTAAAGTAGTTTGAGGCGTTACATACGAACCCGGACTCACCATCCGGAGTCCTAAAACACCTGAAAAAGGTGCCTTCACCGTTGTTTTATCAATCTGGGCCTGCGTATACACCATATCTGCCTTCAGGGTATTTACCTGATTAAAGGCCACATCATAATCTGCCTGGTTAAGTCCGCCGATTGACAATAATTTTCGTAAGCGTTCCTCTGTTTTACGGGCGAGATCAAGCTGAACCCTGGATCTGCTCAATGTGGCCAGTAGATCCGCATCATTAATCTTTGCCAACACTGCGCCTTGTGAAACACGGTTACCTTCCGGTATATTCAGGTAGGTAAGTCTGCCGCTGATCTCGGGATGCAGGTCGGCAGATTCATAAGCAACAACACTTCCATTCACTTCAATGGCATTACTGATAGTGCTGCTTCCGGCAATCATTACATCTACTATTACCGGCTGATTTACAGTATTATTGGGCTTAGGGGCTATTTTCTTGCTTTTACAGGCAACTATGAAAAAGGGAACAAGAAATAACAGGTATCTGATTTTCAAAGGCTGAAGATTTAGAAAACGGCTAAAGATAGAAATATTTTATATCTGGTGTTATAACATTGTATAAATGGACAAGGTTTAGAAATAAATCGGTCGATTAGGGTGTTTCAATTGTTTGCAGTGTAAATTCATAACATGTTAATTCATTTACGGGCATAAAAAAACACTTCACCTTCATCCATATGTACCTGCTTTCGCAAACACATCCTCAAAAAAGAGCCTTTATCACCGGTGCGGCATCCGGCCTGGGCAAAGCTTTCTGCTGCGAGCTTGCTAAAGATGGATGGACCATTGGCATGGCCGATATTAATGTAAAGGATCTTACCCTTACAGCCAGCGAGATAGAAAGTATGGGCGGAAAGCCCTTAATTTTTCCACTGGACGTTTCTGACAGGGAACAATACAAAAAAGTAGCGGCAGATTTTTTATCGCAGGCCGGCGGTATAGATCTGTTATTTAATAATGCCGGCGTAGGCGATGGTGGCGGGTTTGAAGAATATGCCCTTGAAAATTATGAATGGATGGTGGGTATTAACCAGATGAGTGTGGTATACGGCTGTTACTACTTTATTCCGGCAATGAAACTACAGCGCTCCGGTCATATACTCAATACCGCCAGTGCGGCAGCCATAAGTTGCGCCCCTACCATGGGCGCTTATAATATGACCAAGGCCGCGGTAGTGGCTATAAGTGAAACTTTGTATGGCGAACTGATGGACCATACTATTCAGGTTTCCTGTATCCAGCCAACTTATTTTAAAACCAACGTGATCCAGCATGCAAGAGGAGGCGAGTTGGTAAAAAAAGCTACGCAAATGTTCATTGATAAGTCTGGGCTGGAGGCCGCAGAAGTGGCGCAGGAAATTTTACACAGGGCGGGTAAGAAGGAATTCTATATCATACTACCTAAAGACGCAAGAAAAATGTGGTTGTTGAAACGGCTTGCCCCTACGTGGTTCCGGAAAAAAGTGAAGGAGCAGTTTCTATATGCAATGAGGAAAGCGATCATAAGAATGAAATCAGTTTAACCGCGAAGACGAGATGTGGCAAGGGTTTGCGAAGAGATTGTTAGCGTTACTTAGAGGGAAAAAAAATAGCCATGACAGCAAATCAATTATTCAGTCTAAAAGGAAAAGTTGCGCTTATAACCGGTGCCAGCAAAGGCATTGGTGAAGCAATTGCCCGCTATTATGCAGCCTGCGGCGCCAAAGTAGTCATCAATTCACGCAAACAGGAAGAGCTGGATAAAGTGGCCGCCGACATTAAATCCGAAGGTGGAGAATGCACCGGTTTAGCCGCCAATACTGGAGAAATAAACGCCTGTCAGTTGCTGGTTCAACAAACTGTTGCCCTGTATGGTGGCATAGATATTCTTGTTAACAATGCCGCAACCAACCCCGTATTCGGACCTTTGCTACAATGTGAAGAATGGGCCTTTGATAAGATCATGAACATAAATGTAAAAGCACCTTTTGAACTGGGTAAACTGGTGTATCCCATCATGAAACAACGGGGCGGTGGATCTGTGATCAATATTAGTTCTATTGCGGGAGTTACGCCAGATCCTGGTTTAGGTATGTATTCCGTTTCTAAAGCTGCCTTAAATATGCTTACCAAAGTAAGCGCCAAAGAATGGGGTGCTGATAATATTCGTGTGAATGCAATCTGCCCCGGACTGATCAAAACAAAATTTTCAGAAGCCTTATGGCAGAATGAAAAATGGCTGAATCATTTTATTAAACTGGCACCACTGGCAAGAATGGGAACTGTTGAAGAGATTGCGGGACTGGCCCTGTTTCTTGCTTCCGACGCATCCGGTTATTGCACAGGAACCCTATTTACAGCAGATGGAGGAGTTACGATTTGATCATTGCATACCACATTACCTGGATTTTTTGTATCGCAGGGCAAGGAAGCAATCAGTATCTAAAGACAAGAACTTTCATAACAAAAAAATATTCCACCCTAATACCAGCATCCCATGGAACCTATTTTTGCTACCGAACGGTTAAAAGAACTGCTGCCAAGAGTGCAGGCATTTGTAATGGAAGAATTATTGCCTCTGGAAAAGGAACATCATACACGTCCGTTTAAACAGACTGAAAAGATATTGGGTGAGAAGCGCGAGAAAGTAAAGGCCCTGGGATTATGGAACCTTCACCTGCCAAAAGAAGAAGGCGGAATGGGATTAACCCTTTGTGAGTTCGGGCAGGTAAGTGAAATATTATCGCTGGTTCCTTATTACGGGCAATATACTTTTAATTGTCAGCCGCCTGATATCGGTAATACCGAACTCATTAGCAAATTTGCTTCCCCCGCCATTAAGGAAAAATTTCTACAGCCTTTACTGGAAGGAAAAATACGTAGTTGCTTTTCAATGACAGAGCCTGAGTTTGCGGGCTCTAATCCAACACGCATGGCCACTACTGCGGTTCGTGATCATGATTATTACGTGATCAATGGTCATAAATGGTTTACGTCTTCGGCTGATGGAGCTGCGTTTGCCGTGGTTATGGCAGTAACAAACCCGGATGCATTACCCCATCAAAGAGCCAGTATGATTATTGTTCCTACGGATACACCTGGTTTTGAATTGATCCGAAATATTCCTGTCTTTGGCGAAGCGGGCGAAGGATGGGCGAGCCATTCCGAGATAAGGTATACCCATTGCCGTGTTCCAGTTACAAATTTAATTGGCGAAGAAGGAATGGGCTTCCGTCTTGCACAGGAAAGGCTCGGCCCCGGCCGTATTCATCACTGCATGCGATGGATTGGTATTGCAGAAAAAGCCTTTGCTCTTTTGTGCGGGCGCGCTGCCAGCAGGGAAATGGAAGAAGGTGTAATGCTGGGTGAAAAACAATTCATACAAAATTTTATTGCAGAGAGCCGCGTGGAAATTGATGCCGCCCGTTTATTGGTATTACGTACTGCCTACAATATAGACCAGTCAGGCGCTTCAGCCGTTCGTGAACAGATAGCAGGTATTAAATTCTTTGTGGCCAATATGGTATTAAAAGTACTCGACCGTGCCATACAGGTGCATGGCGCCATGGGTTTGTCTGATGATACCATGCTCGCCAACTTATACCAGCACGAACGCGGTGCAAGAATCTGGGATGGTGCGGATGAAGTACATAAACAAAGTCTTGCATTAAGTATATTAAAGAAATATGGGTTGGATATAAAAAAGAAAAGATAACTGAACACCCAGAATATAGGCTGGCTATAACGGCTGGCTATCTTTTCTTTTTTTTCTATGTTTCTATATGGTAAAAAAACACTTGATGAACACTGAACCCATTAATGCGCCACTGAAAGATGATAAGGAACTCGACCTTGCTTCACTTAATCAATACCTGCAACAAAATACTACGCAAGTGGAGGAAATAAAAACGGCCAGTCGGTTTACCGGTGGCTATTCAAATCTTACCTATTGCCTGCAAACAACAGATAAAGAATATGTGTTACGCCGTCCTCCTGTTGGCGCTAATATAAAATCGGCTCACGATATGGGTCGTGAGTTTCGGGTACTCTCCTTATTAAAACCACACTACCCAAAAGTACCTGCGCCAATAGTGTATTGCGAATTGGCTGATATTATCGGTGCCCCATTTTATGTGATGGAAAAATTACCCGGTATTATTCTCCGCGCCTATAATGCACCAAAAATGAATATCCCCGCTGAAACATTTCACAAACTTTCTGCAGCACTGATTGATAATCTCGTTGTATTGCATGCATTAGATATACAGGCAACCGGTCTCATACAATTAGGAAAGCCCGGATCTTATGTACAACGCCAGATTGATGGCTGGATAAAAAGATATTATACAGCAGAGACAGATAAAATATCCTCTATGGATGCCGTTGCTGTATGGATAAATAAACATCTTCCGCGCGATCAAAAATATACACTGCTCCATAATGATTACAAATATGATAACCTGCTGTTAAATGAAAAACTTACCGGCATTACCGGTGTGCTTGATTGGGAGATGGCAACGGTGGGCGATCCCTTAATGGACCTGGGCGCTACACTGGCTTATTGGTTTGAAGAGGGAGAAGGTGAAGTTTTTAAACACTATAATCTTAGCTGGTTACCAGGAAATTTTACACGGCAGCAACTGATTGAACGCTACGCCGAAAAAAGCGGCCGTGACCTTTCTGATATTGTATTCTATTATGTTTTCGGATTATTTAAAAATGCGGTGATCGCCCAACAGATTTATCATCGCTGGAAACAGGGGCATAGCAATGATGCACGTTTCGGCGCATTATTACCGATGATACAATTGCTGGGAGAAAAAGCGGAGAAAGCGATTGAGAGAGACAAATAATTCACACTACATTTCCCATCCTTCCCAAGGAGGGGACGATTATTTTTGCCAAAAAATAATCAGGGGTGGTTAGGGTGTAAACTGGGGCTTGGTGTTATATTAAATTTTTATTTTTTACTTTCAACCGCCACACTACTCTTTTAACCTTACACTTTTAATACTTAAAATCTATTCCTCCCTTCTTCTCAGCCCACCGCGCCAGTTATATTTTTCAGACTTGTATTGTTCAAATATTTTTTCAATGTAATAACCCAACTCGAGCTCATTTAAGGGTACTACAAAATCATACTCCGGACGGTAGCGCAACATAAATGTGTCGAGTTCCGGCGACTGTAATTTGGTAATCTTTCGCACAAACTGTTTACTGAAACGGTTATTTACATACTTTTCGTGCTCCTGTTCAATCAATCGTTTCTGTAAATTTTCTATACTGCGGTTTCTTTTTGTACGGAACATGTTGATGATCTCATCGAGGTCAAAGCCAACGGTGAGGCCACCGGGATTATAAGAGGGATTATTGCTTAACCGAAGTCCGGGCTTTTTAAAATCAAATATTTTTGCATAATCTTTTCGATTCTGTATCGAATCAAAGCGATAATAATTATTACGCACTTTAACTTCAGGAAGCTGCGTGGCATATACATGTATCATGACATTGAAATTGTCAAGATTGCTGATGGTATCTGCAGGAAATTTAATAGTGGCTTTACCGATAAGTGAAAACCAGATAGAATCTTTCGCTGGTACAGCTATCGTATACCTTCCCACTGAATCTGTAATAGTACCCTTGCCTGATGTACTGAATACCGCTACTGCTTCCAAAGGTCTTCGTGCCGTAATATCATACACAGTTCCCCTGATAGTGATCAGCTGTGCATTGGCTTTTTGCAGCAGGCATACAGTAGTGAGTAATAAAATAATAGCAGTGAGGGATAACCTTTTTCTCAAATCCATGGTTTAGCCTGTAATATTAAAGCAGGGTGGGCAGAGTACAAGAATTGTGTGTCGAATTAACGTGGCTTTTACATGTTTGGATTTGGGATAGAAGATTGGTCATAGTTCAAGACCTATCAACCCTTTCAAAATTTTGTATCAATAATATACGGCAACATAGTTCGCCAGGTGGGCCAGTCGTGGGTTATATCAGTTCCCCATATATCCATGTCGTACCAGATGCCCATTTCATACAATATCCCTGCAAACCTTTTCGACGCTTCAGGATCTTCGTATGAACCGCTGCCACTGTATATATGTATATGATGACTCGCCCTGATCTTACCCAGGTACCAATCGTCTGAAAGATTAGGTAAATAATGCGCAGGGCTGTTATAATAAACCTGGTCATCAAAAAAACCTTTGGTGTATTCTGTAAGATCATACACACCGCTCATACTTATGGCGCCGTTAATAATATCCGGTCTTTTCAAAAAAAGGTTCATGGCATGCAGCGCACCAAAGGAAGCACCGCTTGTATAGATCATGGTTTCCTGGCTGGTGGCATTACGGATAAACGGTATTACTTCGTTAAATACATATTCATTAAACTGGTTTTGACGGATCGCTTTATGCGCGGGTTCCATTTCATTATTCATCCAGCTTTCTTTGTTCATACTATCAATACTAAATACACGCAGTTTACCGGCATTAATGTATGGCGCAAGGGCATCCATCATCTGGAAACGTTCATACTCCAGATAATCTGCAGCAGCAGTAGGTATCAGTAATAGTGCAAAACCAAAATGGCCATACGAAGCAATGGGCATGTCTTTTCCCAATGCAGGGCTATACCAGGAGTTGAGTTCTCTGTTCATATTAATTATTTAGCTGTCCTTATAAGAAGGAAGGACGAAGCAAGGATGGGAGTGAATTATTCAATACATGTTTTTCTGAACTCCTTCCACAAGTCACGGTAGCATTGTGCCGCATAACTGCTGGCTGCAAAAGTTTCCAGGGGCGCTTCATTCACGCCCATTTTTTCAACATCGCTTAGATAGGGGATATAATTTTTTAGAAAGAATTTATCCTTGTAAAAAGTATTCATTACTTCATGATGCAGGTTCTTACGATGATCTACCATACTGAAGAAACATTTTAGCTTGGCGGTATCCAGGTCGTTTTCTTTAAAATAGGCAAGAACCGTTTCAAAAGAACGGATGGATAACGTGGTGGGAATGTTTGGCATCAGTATCCAGTCTACCCCGAAAAAAATGGCATCATGCAGCAAAGAAATACCTGGCGGGCAATCCAGTATTACCACATCGTAGTCTTTTTTCAAAGACACCAGGAGCGAAGAGATCTTCCGTTTAGATTGTTTCATGTCACTTAACAGCACATCTGCATGTCGTGCAGAAAGATCTGCAGGAATAATATCTAAATTTTCATACGCAGAATGCTGCACTGCATCCAGGAGATCCATTTCACTGCTAAGTAATTTCTTTGATTCATTTTTAGTCCCTGCTTCTACGCCCAGATAAAAGGAAGATGAACCCTGCGGATCCATATCCCATACTAATGTTTTATAGCCTTCTTTGGCAGCTAAATACGCCAGATTAATGGTGGTTGCAGTCTTGCCTACACCGCCTTTGAGGTTGTAAAGTGCTATTGTGACCATACTCTAATATACAGGATTTCTGTAATTATGCAAGTGCCTGTTCAGAGCAGCCAGCCAAGGAGTAAACATCCCAATACGATGAAAGGGGCCGGAATACGATTGCTGTTGAGTAAGAAAAAGGTAGCTATCACAATCATTAAATCCCAGATACCCAGCATTTTTCCGGCAACCAGCGAATCCAGAAAGGTATCTTTTATCAGGTAACAGGTAGCGCCTGCCATAATACCTACCACCGCAGCATTGATACCCTCCAGCGAACGGTATATAACCGCATATTTTTTGAGGTTATGCCATACGGGGAAGAAGAACAACACCAGCAAAGCGCTGGGTAGAAAGATGGCTACCGCACCAATTATACATCCCAGCAATTGCATACCCGGCCCCTGGTCGCGCAGTACCATGCCACCGGTGAAAGCGCCTATAGAAAATACAGGACCAGGTATGGCGCGCACCATTCCGGAACCCGTTAAAAAATCTTCACGTGTCAACCGAAGTACATCCCGTTTGGTTTCCTGTACACGTTTGGTTTCGGGGCGTGTTACATATTGTTCGTACATAAGCGGGATCAACACATCTCCACCGCCAAAAACAAGACTGCCGAAACGATAGGCATTCTCAAAAAGGTTAATCGGCTTACGGTCACGCCATTTCTGGCTACTGGCGGTCTCTGACAAATAACCGGCCAGGGCAAACAGTGCAAAAAAGATGAGCAGGTTTCCCCATTTAATTTTTTTAGGTGGTACTCCTTTTTGCGGTATCCGCTTATCGCTAAAATTGGTAGCAATACCTCCAGCAATAATTACTGCGGGGAAAATCCAGGGCGTTTTAAAGGCCAGAAAAGTAGCTACTGTAGCCACTATCATAATCACCTGTGTAATGGGATTATGAATGGCGATGGCAAATATCCTGAAAGTAGAATAGGCAATAAACCCGATAGCCATGGGCCGCACAAATTGAAAAACATTTACGTTGAGCCCCATATCGTCAAAATAATCCAGCAGAAAGGATATGCCACCCATAATGGTGCAGGCAGGCAAGATCCAGATCAGCAGGGTAACAATAGCCAAAAGAATACCGCCTCTTTTATAACCAATCAGCGTAAGTGTTTGTGTAGAAGATGCGCCGGGCAGTAATTGGCAAAATCCATTGTATTCTACCAGTTCTTCTTCTGTTAAATCTCTGCGTTGCTGTACAAAAGTTTTCATCATCATACCCATATGTCCCTGTGGTCCGCCGAAAGCAGTAATACTATGCCAGAATACGGCACGCAGAAAAGGGATATGTCGCAAAAGTGTCAAAAGAGAGGTAAAACCGTTTAAGTTGAAAATTAATTAAAAATGCTTTGGTTCCTGAACAAAATAGGTAGGCGCAAAATAAATAAGGAGGAACCTATTTTATTTCCTCCTTATCATTTAGCTACTGTATAAATATGCGGGTTATTTTTTGAGACCAATCTCGCGCAATCTTTCATCCAGGTATTCGCCTGCCGTTGCATCGGGATATGATTTGGGATGTTTTGCATCTACACAACTGTCTAAACAAGCCAGGCTCATTTCACTTCTCGGGTGAAGGAAGAATGGCATGGAAAACCTGCTGGTATGCCAGAGTTCCCTGGCCGGGTTTACCACACGGTGTGTTGTACTCCGAAGTTTATTATTAGTAAGGCGCTGTAACATATCGCCCACATTTACTACAATCTGTTCGGGCAGGGAAGTTACATTTACCCATTCGCCTTTTTTGGTCAGTATCTGCAAACCATCGGCTGATGCACCTACTAATAAGGTAATCAGGTTTATATCTTCATGCTGCTCTGCACGGATAGCGCTTTTGGGTTCATTGGTTATAGGTGGATAATGGATACAGCGCAGAATAGAGTTTCCATTTCTTATGTGCTGATCAAAATAATGCTCATCCAAACCAAGATATAATGCAATGGCCTGTAACAACGCTTTACCGCTTTTTTCAAAGTTTCGGTACGCATTATACAAAGTCTTGTTGAAAGGTTTTATCTCCTCAACAGACACATTGTTTGGGTATTCGGATTTAATGGAATCATTATCCTCTACTATCTGCCCATACTGAAAAAATTCTTTCAGATCGGGTGCCTCGCTGCCTTTGGCGTGTTCCCTTCCAAAACTGGTATACCCCCGTTGGCCAGCCAGCCCGTTTATTTCATAGCCAAGTTTCTTCTCTAATGGAAGCGAGAAAAACTGCTGCACATATTCGTATTGATCCGCAATCAGCTGATCGGGTACGCCATGGTTTTTAACGGCTACAAAACCTACGTCCTCATATGCTTCACCAAGGGCCTGCACAAAAGCGGCTTTACGTTCCGGATCGCCGCTAAGAAAATCCGCTAGATCAACTACTGGAATAGCCATAGCCTGATATATTTAAAGAGTGAAAATAAAACAGTGAAATAAGTCTGGAAAATTACAAAAGAACGGTGACATAGCGGAGTTTGCAGATAATGGAGAGTTTGGATTATTTTTATCAACTTTAATTATGAAACAGCCTTTGTATCCTGTTATTCTTTTCCTTTGTCTTATAGTAAGCGCCTGCAGCAGCCGTTACCAGCAATTTGCTTCCCAGTATACCTTCCGTAATCCGGAGGGTAAGCCTGATTACAGCAAACTGGAAGATTGGGCCGCTCATCCGTATAAACATGATCCCTCCGACAGTGTTCCCCGTTCATTGCGCAAAGAATACAAGCCCGATTCATCCGTGGATGTATTCTTTATACATCCTACAACCTATACCGAAAACGAAAAATCCTTAGGCTGGAATGCCCCTGTTGATAATTCGGAGCTGAATGCCAAAACAGATTATACCACCATCCTGTACCAGGCAAGTATTTTTAATGAGGCAGGAAGGATTTTTGCTCCGCGTTACCGCCAGGCAAATCTTTCCGCGTATTATCCCAAAGATGCTACTGACAGCCTCAATGCCCTTGCGGCTTTTGAACTGGCCTATCAGGATGTGCGAACGGCTTTCCTGTATTATCTTGAACATAACCATAATGGCAGACCCATTATAATAGCGTCGCATAGCCAGGGCACTACGCATGGCAAACGGTTATTGAAAGAGTTTTTTGACGGAAAGCCTTTGCAGAAATATTTGGTGGCCGCTTACCTGGTAGGCATGCCACTGGATCCGGATTATTTTACAGACATTAAACCCTGTACCTCGCCAAATCAAACCGGATGCGCCTGCAGCTGGCGTACTTTTCAGGAAGGTTACCGGCCCGCGTATGTTGACCGTGAACCATTCGAGGCGGTTGTTACCAATCCCATCAGCTGGGATGCAAAAATTCCTGTAGCTGCCCGCTCCTTAAATAAAGGAACTGTCCTGCTTAATTTTAATAAAGTAAAAGCTAACCAGGTAAATGCTTTAGTAAGCAAAGGAGTATTGTGGGCAGGCAAACCCCATTTTTTCGGGAATATTTTCCTCACTTCTAAAAATTACCATATCGGCGATATGAATTTTTATTACCGGAATATCCGCGACAATGCCCGGCAGCGGGCAAATGCATTTCTAAAAAAATAAGTCCCGCCAAACAGCAGGACCTATTATATATTCTCCCAAAAAAACGGATTATTGTTTTTCGAACCGGATCGATTTAATAAAAGTGTCGCCACTAAAGGCATTGAGTACATAGCGGCCGGTATGTAGGTCTCCCATATGTAGTTCCAGCTGCTGTTTGCCTTCATTAATATTGGCTACAACGGTTTTGGCCAGTCGCCCTTGCACATCAAGTACCTTAATAACTAACCTGCCATTCTTATTGGCGAGTATGGTTACATAGCTGGTATTTTCTACCAATCCCGGTTGTAAATTCTGGATGTACATAGTCTTTAATTAAGCTGTTTACAATAAGTTAACTACTACCGGGGTTCTATGAGGACATATTTCCCAAGCCAACTGCTGCTTAGATAATACAACTATAGTGCCAGCAGGTTTTTCAAGGGAGGGAAGAAGCATTGAAGATGTATGAAAAAGTAACGACGCAGGGATGGTTGGTATTGCCGCGGCCTTCAGGCCGTGGATCAATAAGTACCCTCATTTTATTTACAGCGCTTTAGCGCCCGGTGTTTAATTTATAATGCGAAAGACTATTATCCAGGTCCTTAATAAAAAGATATTGCCGCAGCAATTGCTCATATTCCTGCTCAAATGTTTTTTTTGCATGATGGCTTTCCTGTTTATCAATATAAGCTCTTACAGTATCTACCATTGAAAGACTTACAGCCACGGCAAAATAATTTTCCTGCCACTGCAGTTTCTCTTTTACTCCTTCCTGATGATTATACCAATAAGCTGACTCTCCTTTTAACAGGTTAGCTATTTTAGCAATGGTTTGTTGTGGCTTCAACCATATAAGACAATGTATATGATCTGTATATCCATTAATCCTGTCGAGGTAAATACCCTTTAATAATGCATTCTTCCTGATATGAGAATATAATAGCCCCCGGCTGGGTTGTATGAGTATGGGGTTTCGGCATTTTGTGGCCCATACATAATGGATGCATACCTGTGTGTAAGACATAGTATGTGCAAAATAATGAGGGGTATCTGTTTTGAATAGGGTATTTCTTCCTTCTTATTTACTATTTACACCTAAAATGAACACTGGGCGCTAAAGCGCCTGGAGTCTTTTTGGGATGTTCTTTACCCACGGCCTGAAGGCCGCGGCAAGACTACAACAAGTTCATTTCATAAATGAAACATTAAGAAGACTTATAACAATTCACTACTCTAAAAAGCGCCCACTCTAAATAACTATCGAAGACTGGCAAAAAATTACTTTTTTAAAAAAATTGCCGGAAGGCCGCGGCAAGAAGTTATTTCATACATGAAATATGAGGAAGAGGAAGAGGAAGAGGAATAGCAATCCGCTACTCTAAAAAAGTACACTCTGAAAAACTGTGGAAGGGTAGCTAATAAATTTGCTCTTATAAAGACATTACCTCAAGGCCTCGGCCAGGCAAACAAATTGATTAGTCAGCTTACAAAAAAAACCCGCTCAATTAGAACGGGCTGATA
>JBBRHM010000011.1:0-41732 GCA_038222655.1 Chitinophagales bacterium
GATGGTAAAAAAAAGCATACTTATCACGGGCATGCGTATAGCTATGATTAGCCAGCAGAAATTGCGGATAACTTTCCCTGATCAGAGACACAATCTGTTTACCATCCGTTTTTTTGGCTGCATGCAGACCTACCATAAAAAAAGTAGCTTTCACCCCTTCTTTGCGGCAAAGATCAAAACAGGTAACGGTTCCATGCTGCGGACCATCATCAAAACTCAGATAAACATATTGTTTGGTACTGTCGTACTTCAGTGGCTGCCAGGCGAATTTGTCAACAGGTTGTTTAGGACTGTTTTTAATACTATCAGCCGCAAGCTCTGCGGAATCTCCATCATGCCCATGAACCTGCGAGCAACTGAGCAACCCGGAAAGTACCACCCATGCCCACACCAAATTCTTATAACGCTTCATATGGCCTGTTTCCTTTAGGTAAAGATACTTACTGATAACAATCCGGGTAGTTAATACCGGCCTTATTTCCAAAAAAGAAAGTTTAGGATTTGCTAAAAATGAGTATGTGTCGATGCGATCGTTATATTTATCTTCGCAAATACAATATTATTTTTCGATGAACAGAAAAGAAGAGCTTTTACAGAATGTGGTGATCAAATTTGCCGGAGATAGCGGCGATGGAATGCAGCTTACAGGGCAGCAGTTTACTAATAATACCGCCATGCTGGGTATTGACCTGGCTACTTTCCCCGATTTTCCTGCGGAGATCAGGGCCCCGATTGGTACGCTTCCGGGCGTAAGCGGTTTCCAGTTGCACTTTTCTTCCAACAAAGTATTTACACCGGGAGATATTGCCGATGTATTGGTAGCCATGAATGCCGCTGCCCTTAAAGTAAACCTCAATGCCATCAGGCCCGGTGGAAAAATTATTGTAAACCTGGAGGGATTTGATGCAAAGAATCTTCGTTTAGCCAATTATCCGGAAGGCGTTAATCCTTTAGAAAACGGCAGCCTCGATAATTATGAAGTAATCCGGATTGACGTTACCAAACTTACCCGCGAAGCACTGAAAGATTTTCCGGAACTGGGTAATAAAGAACGTGACCGCGCCAAGAACATGTTTGTACTGGGTTTTATTTATTGGATGTATAACCGCAGCCTTGACAATACCATCGAATTTCTTAAAGAAAAATTTGGCAAAAAGCCAACCATTCTTGACAGTAATGTGAAAGTATTGCAGGCGGGCTATAATTACGGAGATACAACGGAAACTTTTACCAGCCGATTCAAAGTAGAGAAGGCGAAGATGAGTCCCGGTTTATACCGCAGCATCATGGGCAACCAGGCGTTATCGCTCGGCTTGATTGCCGTGGGGGAAAAAAGCGGACTCGATATTTTCTTAGGCGCTTATCCCATCACACCAGCTTCTGATATATTGCATGAACTGAGTAAATACAAAAGTTTTGGTATTAAAACCTTTCAGGCAGAAGATGAAATAGCCGCTATTGCAGCAGCTATCGGTGCCAGTTATGGCGGGGCACTGGGTGTTACCGCAACATCCGGTCCGGGCATGGCTTTGAAAACAGAAGCGATGGGATTGGCCGTAATGCTCGAGATACCTTTACTCATTATCAATATTCAGCGTGGGGGCCCTTCAACAGGGTTGCCTACCAAAACAGAACAGAGCGATTTAATGCAGGCCTATTATGCCCGTAACGGCGAATGCCCCATGCCCATCATCTCTTCTTCAACCCCTAGTGATTGTTTTGATGCAGTATACGAAGCGGCAAGAATATCTGTGCAGCATATGACGCCCGTTATTTTATTAAGCGATGGTTTTATTGCCAACGGTGCAGAGCCATGGAAGTTTCCAACTGCGGCCGACCTTCCGGAGATTACTGTAAATTTCAAAAAAGAACTGGCAGAAGATGAATTGAAATTTCAACCATACCGGAGGGATGAAAAACTGGCCCGTTCATGGGCTGTTCCAGGAACAGCAGGGTTTGAACACCGCATTGGCGGACTTGAAAAACAGGATGTAACGGGTAATATTAATTACGAACCCGAAAATCACCAGCATATGGTGAATATCCGCCAGGCCAAAGTTGATAAAATTGCAGACCATATTCCTTTGCAGAAAATAGACAGCGGTCCGGAGAAAGGAAAAGTATTAGTAGTTGGATGGGGGTCTACTTATGGCGCCATTAAAAGTGCGGTGTTGCAGTTACAGGCTGAGGGCCATGCAGTGAGCCATGCACATATCCGTTACCTGCGGCCTTTTCCAAGGAACCTGGGCGAGATTATGAAAAACTTTGAACATGTATTGATTCCTGAAATTAATAATGGCCAGCTCGTAAAAATCATCCGCGATCAATACCTGGTGGATGCCAAACCTTATAATAAAGTAATGGGTATTCCTATTACGAAGGGAGAGCTGGTGGATGTGATTAAGAAGATGTTGTAATCATTTTTGATAGCATTTTTTTTAACTGCAGAGAAAGAAGCAACACGGAGTATCTAAGTGATCTCTTTACGCTCATATTATCTGCGGTTTTGTTTACTGCTGCACTACCGCCTCAATTCTCCTGGTAATGAATATTGAACAACTTCGCGAGTATTGCCTGCAAAAGCCTGATGCGGAAGAGACCCTGCCTTTTGGCCCGGATACGCTTGTGTTTAAAGTAAAGGGTAAAATATTTCTCCTTGCCGGGCTTGACAGTTATCCTTTACAGTTTAATGTAAAATGTGATCCTGATAAAGCCCTAGAACTGCGGGAAGAATACCCGCTTTGTGTTTTACCGGGCTATCATATGAATAAAAAACACTGGAACACCATTATTGTAGATGGAACGCTTGGCTCAAAACAACTGAAAGAATGTATTGATGATTCTTATCTGTTAGTGAAGGGAAAGAAAAAATGATCGTAACCTATTTTTTTGGAAGCTTTTTATAATACAAACAAATTTCGGTTAACCCACATTTCTCACATTTTGGATTTCGGGCAAGGCAGGTATATCTTCCGTGCAAAATAAGCCAGTGATGTGCTTTATGAATAAGATCGCGCGGAATATTTTTTACCAGTTCTTTTTCCACCGCAAGTGGTGTAACTAATTTCTGGGCAACCAACGCCAACCGCTTACTCACCCTGAACACATGCGTATCAACAGCCATATTGGGCTGCTTATCTATAACACTGGTAATCACATTCGCGGTTTTTCGGCCCACACCTGGTAATTGAACAAGTTCATCAACCGTCATCGGAACTTCCCCTTCAAATTTTGCTACCAGCATACCCGCCATACCCATGAGGTGCTTTGTTTTATTGTTGGGATAAGAAATGCTTTTGATTAAAGGAAACAGCGCATCAAACCCTGCTTTCGACATAGAGGCAGGATCAGGATATTTGGCAAAGATGGCAGGGGTGGTAAGGTTTACGCGTTTGTCTGTGCATTGTGCAGAAAGTATAACCGCTACCAGTAACTGAAATGGGTTATCATACAATAATTCCGTTTCGGCTTCGGCAATATGCTGTTGAAAATAATCCAGCACAATTTCATAACGCTGCTTTTTGGTCATGGTTAGTATGAAATCAAACTACAATGGAGAATTAAAATTGATGAAAACTGTCTCCTATAAATTTTAATGCATCCGTTATGCCCGTTCTCCAATACGTCCAGTTATGTGCACCATCGCGTACCCGATATTCGTGAGGAACATTCTTGGCGGATAAAGCAATATGCAGTAAGCAGTTTCCTTTGGTAAGAAAATCATCATCCCCGCAATCTATCCAGTAACGGACCTTACGAAGTTCATCGGTAGATTTTTTCTCTACTATTTTCAAAACAGAATTCTTATACCAGGCATCATTCAGTCTTGCTTTCTCTTTCAGTCCCCGCCCATATAACTGTCCGAAGGTTCCTTCATACCGGTTATCAGGTGTAGTGGTTACCGCATCATCATCAAATACTGCTGCACTTAAGGGCGCGGCTGCTGCAAATAATTCAGGATATTTTAAAGAATAGATCAGTGTACCATAGCCACCCATGGAAAGGCCAGCAATACCACGGTATTTTTTTTCTGCCTTAATATGATAGGTCCTTTCGATGGCAGGCATAAATTCTTTGATAAAAAAGTCTTCATAATTTTCTTTGCCATCGTATGAATTAATGTACCAGCTTGAATCACCATTGGGCATCACGATAATCACAGGCGGAATAATACCGTCTGCAATCGCTTTATCTGCATACCGGTTGATTTCTCCAAACTGTAACCAGCCGGTATGATCATCGGTATAGCCATGTAAAAGATAAACCACCGGATAATTGCGGTCGGATGTTTCATAATCATACGGCAGGTAAACAGCATACTTTACATCACGGTTCAGCGCTGCGCTTTTAACCGTGCGCGTTTCATATACTTTACCCGTTTTCTGTGCGCTTGCATAAAAGCTTATGGAACAACATAGCAATAAACCCAATGTTTTATAAAAAGCAGTTCTCATGTCTTTGAAATTTAAGTAAGATAAATTTATCCTGATTTTATGAGACTAGGTGCCTAAAAATCCCTCTTCAAAAAACTATTTTTTATCCCCTGCATTCTCTGCAAGCTTTAAAATAGTTTTGATGGATTGTTTGGAAGGCGATTTGAGCCCGAGTTTGTCCAGCTGCTGGATGGTTCGGCGTAGTATGTTCAGGCGGTTTTTCAGCGCAAGGTCGTCTTCAGCCAGCGCCTCTTCAATGGCATTGGCCAATTGAGGGGGACAATCTTTATACAGGTATAGGATAAGATCCTCTTCTTTAAATTTTTTCATAACGTATTCCCACTTGAGATAAGAGGATGAGCGTTTTGATAAAACGGTGATTGCAGCAGAATATTGTTACTGGAGGATAAAAGAAGGGCCAACGATTTTCGGGAGGATTTATTTTTTCAGGGCCACAGAATCTTCTATTATATAGATGTCTTCCCCCTCTTTTTTCATCAGGTAATGCTCGCGGGCAAACCTTTCCAATGCGGCAGGATTATTCTGCAAGTCATGCAGTTCTTTTCTGGCTTTTTCGATCTCTTGGACGTAATACTGCTTTTTGGTCTCTAACTTTTTAAGTTCATCGGCCCTGTCACGCTGCTGGAAAATATCACGTCGGTCAAAAAATAACATCCATACCACGAAAAACACAAAAGCCACCAGGTACTTATTGGTTATGATGGAAGCGATTTTTTTCATAATGAACAGGTGGCGGTTGTTAAATAACCGGTATTTGATAGTACTAAATTAAAAAGAATGTGCCGGGCCTCAGTCATTTACTAATTCACAGTTGTTAAGAAACTATCAGCTGTGAGCAAGTTTGGACTGCCCACAGCTGATAAAATATAAAAGATTATTTTTTACCAAACTTGATCTTTCCTTTGGGATAAACGCCAGTGCTGCCAAGCATTTCTTCAATACGGATCAATTGGTTGTATTTGGCAATACGGTCTGTGCGTGAAGCAGAACCTGTTTTAATCTGCCCGCAATTCAATGCCACAGCAAGGTCGGCGATAGTAGTGTCTTCGGTTTCACCGCTTCGGTGACTCATGATCGTATTGTATCCATTATGCTGGGCAAGGGTAACGGCATTGATGGTTTCAGTAAGCGTACCTATCTGGTTTACTTTTACCAACAAGCCATTGGCAATACCTTTGTCGATTCCGGTCTGTAATCTTTCTACATTGGTAACAAACAAATCATCTCCCACCAGCTGGCATTTGGTGCCAACTGCTTCTGTGAGGGCTTTCCAGCCGTTCCAGTCATCTTCGGCCATACCATCTTCAATAGAAGCTATGGGATATTGTTTTACCCATTTCTCCCAAAATTTTACCAGTTCGTCGCTGCTTACTGCTTTGCCGCTGCTTTTATGGAAAACATATTTTTTCTTTTTACTGTCCCACAATTCGCTGTTGGCCGCATCCATGGCAATTACGATCTGCGAACCGGTTTTAAAACCTGCTGCCGAAATGGCTTCCAGTACGGTTTCGATAGCTTCTTCATTACTCTGAATATTGGGAGCAAACCCACCTTCATCACCCACATTGGTGCTAAAACCTTTCTTCTTCAATACACTTTTCAGTACATGAAAAATTTCAACCCCCCAGCGTAATCCTTCACTGAAAGAAGAAGCGCCCACCGGCATAACCATGAATTCCTGAAAATCAATTTTATTATCTGCATGCGCACCGCCGTTAAGAATATTCATCATCGGCATAGGCAGTGTTTTGGCATTAGTTCCACCAATATACCGGAACAGGGGAAGTGCCGCTTCTTCTGCAGCTGCTTTGGCTACGGCCATACTTACGGCCAGAATGGCGTTGGCACCTAATTTTGCCTTGTTGGGCGTACCATCCAGGGCTATCATGGTTTCATCAATAGCAGCCTGTTGCGCTACATCAAATCCAATTATGGCTTCTGAAATTACATCATTAACATTTTTCACTGCCTTTACAACACCTTTGCCGGCATATTTCTTTTTGTCGTTATCACGGAGTTCAACAGCTTCGTGAATGCCTGTACTGGCACCGCTTGGCACCGCTGCACGGCCCATTGCGCCGTCATCTGTTACTACATCTACTTCTACTGTGGGATTACCGCGGCTGTCTAATATCTGCCTGGCATGTACTTCAATAATGTAACTCATGGTTGATTGCTTGTTTGGTTATGATTGTAAGGAGCCGCAATTTAAGGATTTGCGGGCTTTTGTCTAAAATCATTGGCCGGGCCTCTTGTTTTACGCATCAACACCTCGTCTTGGCCCTTAATAATATAATCTTTTAGCATACCTACCGTTTCATACCCCAAACGGTGGTAAAGCTTTTGTGCACGAAGGTTGAAAGAAGAAGCGCAGATAAATACGTTAGGGCCGGATCGGAACATTAGTTCTTCGATGTAACGGATGGTTGCTTCACCCACTCCCTGTCCGCGCATGTTTTCAGCTACACCAAGAATTTGAATATACCCTGTAAAACTACCTTTCATTTTAATGACCACAAATCCAACGGGTTCGCCCTTATGCTTTAACAGGTATATGTCAGAAATAGGATCGGAGAGCAGGCGGATAGAATCTTCATAACTTCTCTGTAAGGTTATCCAGGGTTCATTATCAGCCATCAGTTTTGCGCACCAGGCAATATCCTTTGGGCCATCTGTTTTTTCAATGGAAACAGCAATGGATATACCGGGCAGCATTTCCATATTACGCTATCGTTTGGGTTAAGGATCGAAATATTTCTTCAAGTGTATGTCCTTCTGTCTGGAGTGACACAATATTCAGGTTATGTTCGATAGATATTTGCAATAGTTGTTTGCGCACTAATTCCGGGTAAGCGGTTTGCAATTTGTAGTGAGTAGTTTGTACCTGTTCAATACTGTGTATCTCTTTGATCTGCTCAATTAATTTTCTGTCAACCGCTTCTTTGAACTGAACGGCAACCATATGCTGTTCTTTTTTTAATTGTTGAAGATTAGCCAGTGTATCATCGGCAACGATATTTCCTTTATGGATAATAATCACACGGTCACAGATGGCTTCTACTTCCTGCAGGATATGTGAGGAAAATAAAACCGTTTTATTCTGACCCTGTGTTTTTATTACGTTACGGATCTCAATTATCTGGTTGGGGTCAAGTCCTGTGGTAGGTTCATCCAGTATTAGTACTTCCGGATCATGTATCAGGGCAGCTGCCAATCCAACCCGCTGTTTGTATCCTTTGGATAACTGGCCAATTTTCTTTTTAGATTCAATTGTCAACCCCGTAAGTTCAATTACCTGTTCGATAGCTTTTTGCGGGTTAGGTAATCTGTGAACACCTGCGATAAAACCGAGATATTCCCTCACATACATATCAGGATATAAAGGATTTGCTTCGGGCAGATAGCCTATTTTTTTTTTGATGTCAATAGGATAAACATTCACATCCAGTCCGTCTATCCTTACATGCCCACTGTCGGGTTGCAGGTAACCGGTAATCATTTTCATGGTGGTACTTTTACCGGCACCATTCGGACCCAGAAAGCCCACGATCTCACCTTTCCCTGCTTTAAATGAGATATGGTTCACCGCTTTCTGTTCGCCATATTGTTTGAGTAGATTATTGACTTCAATAGACATGCTGGCGCTTTGCAGCAAAATTACCGGAATGGTTGGAAAATGTATGTTGAATTTTGAATGATGAATGTTAAATGAATGGCATTCTTCTAACATTTAAATACTGCCTTCAAAATAATCAGTTAATTAACTCATCAGAAGTTTCAGGTAAATGATCGTATTCGCCTTTCCATGCATACCATCCAAAAATGACCATGCCTATAGCGATAGGAATAAATACTACGATAAACACAGCCCATTGAATCTTTGTATCGATCAAAGGTTTTTTTGCGATTTCAGCCGCTGCTGTTTTGCATAAATAAAATACACCTATGGGACCCAGGACCATCCAAATAATGCCGGCCATCCTTTTTAGCTGATTCATGTTAGCCTGTTTAATTTTCTTACACAATTAATTATCCACCTGCGGATCGATGCGGTTATTAATGTACAATACGCCTATCACTAAACATACTGCCGCAATAATAATCGGGTACATCAGTCCCACTAATTTATCATCCGTATAAATGGTTGTGAGCAACGTAGCTATAAAAGGTGTTAACCCGCCAAACACACCATTACCAATATGATACGGCAATGACATAGAGGTATACCTGATCTTTGTAGGAAACATTTCTACAAGAAACGCGGCAATCGGGCCATAGACCATTGTAACATACAGTATCATGATAAATACAAAAAATACCATCTTCCAATAACCACTGTTACCCACCGTTTTGGAGATTTTACTATCGGGCTTGATGGTTTTTTGTCCATTAGCATACAATGTATCTTTTACCGTTTCCAGCAACACCATTCCATCTGCATACATTCTTTTGTTTACCACTGTTCGTAAAGTATCCATAGAAGAGGGCGAATGTATAGAAGCGATGGGTGTACGCGTGGTTTTTATCTGTTTCAGATCTATCTGTTCTGTTTTTGTTGTAGCATCCGTTATATCCAATAGCTGTTTAAATAAAAACTGGTAGCTCACCACAGCCAGCAGCATGCCCACAAGCATAATCCATTTACGACCTATTTTATCACTCCAGCTACCAAACACCACGAAGAAAGGTGTACCAAATAATATGGCCCAGATAAGAATAGTGCGCGATTGGTCGAAATCAACCTTGCATACATTTTCAATAAATGACTGGGCATAAAACTGTCCGGTGTACCAGACAACACCCTGTCCCATGGTAGCACCAAACAAAGCAAGTAGCACCATTTTTAAATTGGCTTTGTGTCCAAAACTTTCTTTGAGGGGATTAACAGAACGGGTACCGGCTGCTTTTAGTTTTTCAAACAAAGGCGATTCTTTCATCTTCAGCCTTATGTAAATAGAAACCACTACCAATACAATGGAAACGAGGAAGGGAATGCGCCAGCCCCAATCATTAAATTTGGCAATAGATTTTGCCTGATCCGCATCAAGACTATGACGTGTTAATAAGATCACACCTAAAGAAACAAACAAACCCAATGTAGCAGTTGTCTGAATCCACGAGGTAAAAAATCCGCGACGGTGCACTGGTGAATGTTCTGCCACATACGTTGCAGCACCACCATACTCACCACCCAATGCAAGTCCCTGTAGTAAACGCAACAATAAAACAAGGATGGGCGCTGCAAAACCAATGGACTCGTAACTCGGTACCAACCCGATTGCGAAAGTGGAACCCCCCATTAAAATAAGTGTTAACAGGAAAGTGTATTTGCGGCCGATCAAATCTCCCAGTCTTCCAAACACCAATGCACCAAATGGCCGCACAATAAAGCCTGCAGCAAAAGTTGCCAGCGTAGAAAGCAAAGCCGCAGTTGGATTGGTTTTGGGAAAGAACTGGTTAGCCAATACGGTAGCAAGACTGCCGAAAATGTAAAAGTCATACCATTCAATCAGCGTACCTAAAGAGGATGCGCCGATTACTTTCCAGATACCTTTTGTTTCTTTCATATTAATTAGAATCGGTTATCAACTTACACCAAAGCCGGCAAATCTCCAAGTAGAATATCTCTCAGACATGTATCAGCATTTCCCTGTATTGAAAAAACAATACCCAAAAATTAATACTAACCCAAGATTGTAAGCTGGGGTTAGTGAATGCGGTTTTGTGTATTTGGAACAAGTACAGATACATTCGATTAACGTATATTTATTCCCTCATAAACCATGGCTGACATGTCTTATCCATACCAGATTACCTCTTTTGCGCAGTACAAAGAAGATTACAAAAAAAGTATTGAGGACCCCGCTACCTTCTGGGCATCTGTTGCAGAAAATTTTACCTGGCATACAAAATGGAATACCGTTTTGGAATGGAATTTTAAAGAACCTAAAATAGAATGGTTTAGGGGTGGCAAATTAAATATTACCGAGAATTGCCTCGACAGGCATATTGCCACCATGGGCGATCAGCCGGCCCTTATCTGGGAACCCAATGCGCCTGATGAATACAACCGCACACTGAGTTATAAAAAATTACTGGAAAAGGTTTGCCAGTTCGCACATGTGCTAAAGAATAATGGCGTAACAAAAGGCGACAGGGTATGCATTTACATGGGTATGATACCTGAACTGGCCATTGCCGTTCTCGCCTGTGCCAGAATTGGCGCCATACATAGTGTAGTTTTCGGCGGCTTTTCTGCACAAAGTATTGCAGACAGGTTAGCGGATGCACAGGCCACATATATTGTAACCTGTGATGGCGCTTTCCGCGGCGCAAAAGATATTCCACTCAAAAGCGTGATCGATGATGCATTGATCGGTAATAAAACCGTGAAGCGCGTGATAGTTTGTACAAGAACAAGAACGCCTGTATCCATGATCAAAGGAAGAGACGTATGGTGGGAAGAAGAAATGAAAATAGTGGAAGAAGCCGGTCTCAGTTTTATCGAAGCTGAAATAATGGATGCGGAAGATCCTTTGTTCATTTTATATACATCCGGTTCTACAGGAAAACCCAAAGGCGTGGTGCATACCTGCGGCGGATATATGATCTGGGCCAACTATACTTTTGTAAACGTGTTTCAATACAAACCGGAACAGGTATTTTTTTGTACGGCAGATGTCGGATGGATTACGGGTCATACGTATATTGTATACGGACCACTAAGCGCGGGCGCTACCTCGCTGATGTTTGAAGGTGTTCCTACCTGGCCCGATGCAGGTAGATTCTGGAATATTATTGATAAGCATCAGGTGAATATTTTTTATACCGCCCCCACCGCTATCCGCAGCCTGATGGGGTTTGGCACTACTCCCCTGGAAGGAAAAAATCTTTCTTCTTTACAAGTACTCGGTACCGTTGGCGAACCCATCAATGAAGAAGCCTGGCACTGGTATGATGAACATGTGGGCAAGAAAAAATGTCCGATTGTAGATACCTGGTGGCAGACAGAAACCGGTGGCTGCCTCATCAGTAACCTGGCAGGTATAACACCGGCAGTGCCCAGCTGGGCAACCTTGCCCATGCCCGGTTTACAAATGGTGTTGGTAGATGAGCATGGCAAAGAAGTGATAGCAGAAGGTGAGGAAACTGTTTCGGGTAACCTTTGCATTAAAGCGCCGTGGCCGGGCATCTTACGCACCACTTATGGCGATCATGAAAGATGCCGCACCAATTATTTTGCTACGTATGAGAATTTGTATTTTACAGGTGATGGGGCATTAAGAGATAAAAATGGTTTTTACCGTATTACAGGACGGGTGGATGATGTGTTGAATGTTAGCGGCCACCGAATTGGTACAGCAGAAGTGGAGAATGCCATTAACATGCATGCTGGTGTGGTAGAAAGCGCAGTAGTGGGCTATCCGCACGATATTAAAGGGCAAGGAATTTATGCATACGTGATCTACCAGGGTTCGCATGATCTGGATACGCATGGTACCGTAGAACTGATACAAAAAGATATTTTACAAACGGTTACACGCATCATCGGCGCCATTGCCAAACCTGATAAGATCCAGTTTGTAAGCGGCCTGCCAAAAACAAGAAGTGGAAAAATTATGCGCAGGATCTTACGTAAGATAGCGGAAGGAGAAACCGCTAATTTAGGGGATACATCAACGTTGCTTGATCCGGGAATAGTAGATGAGATTAAGAATGGGAAACTATAGTACCTATTCTAAAGATCAAGGAGATGTAATTTCTCGCTAAGGAGCAGAAGCGCAAAGTTATTTTGTTTCCCTTTGTTTTCTTCCTTGTGCCCTTGTGCGAAAATATTTCTCACACAAAGGCACAATACAATTTGATAAGGAATCATGATCATCCTTTCATGAGGCTTAATGACTGCCCGTCCCATGTTGGGAAGAGGCTCTTGTTATTATTAATCCTTAAATGCCCATTCGCCACCGCACTAAATACGGATCTGAAATCAGTACTAACCGGTAAATCGCGTCCATCTTCCAGATCTTCCCTGGCTAAGGTTTTTATGTTATTGTATACTTTGCCTCCCTGTACATCATTTCCTAAAACAAATAAACAACTTGCGCGGCCATGATCTGTTCCGCCTGTTCCGTTCTGGTGTGCGGTACGGCCAAATTCAGTCATGGTCATTACGGTAACCTCATCCTGGTGCGCATCAAGGTCTTTCCAGAAAGCGGCAATACTATCGCTAAAATCTTTCAGGTTACGCGCCAGTGCGCCATTGGCCGCGCCCTGATTAAAATGTGTGTCCCATCCGCCACTTTCGGCAAAAGCTACTTCCAGACCCATATTCATTTTTATTAAAATAGCAATCTGTTTCAAAGAATTACCCAATGCAGAATTAGGATACACCACACCATTGGCAGGCTGATAGTTTTTAATATTAGTTACATTCAGCATCTTCATCGCATCAAAACTTTCTTTGCCGGTGCGATTCAGTATTTCACTGGATGTCTGATCGTATAATGATTCAAAGGATTTTGAAGCAAGATTGGATGCCAGCGGATTGCCACGCATCTGTATCGCAAACTCCTGTAAATTATTTATGGCCAGTGCTTCATTATCTCCATACAAACTTCTTGGCAAAGCACTGGTTACACTAACTGCACGAAAAGGCGTGGCATCATGTCCCAGCAAACCCACGGCCCTGTTGAGCCAACCGCTGGCGGTACTTTTGCTGTAAGGTGTTCCACTCTCCATATAATCCTGCGCATCAAAATGACTGCGTGTATTATTTGGGCTACCTACACCATGCACAATAGCCATTCGGCCCTCCGTAAAATAGGGCGCAAATGCAGTAAGGGATGGATGCAATCCAAAACGTCCATCAAGGTCAATCATCTTTCCTTCATTCTGCGCAGGACTCATATATAAAGTGGGCCTGAGGAGTTTAAGATTAGGATCTGCATATGGGCTCACTGCCATTAATCCATCCATCGCGCCACGTTGGAAGATGCAGACCATCACTTTACTTTTTTTGTAGGGAGCGAGAATTTTGCGGCTATCGGCGGCGCGCGCAATAAAAGTAGGTACACCACCAACCCCTGCTGCAAACAAGGCCATCGCGCCCGATTTCATGAATACTCTGCGATTGATCATAGTATTGTCTTTTTGTGTCTTTGTGTTAGCTAATGCACACAAAGGCACGGTTTTACTTGCGTTGAAATTCAGGCGAACCAATAATAATGCCTACTACCTGTGAAACCGTATTTACATTTCCCGCTACATACAAAGTGGTAAGGGGTAAATTCTTTTTGCTTAGTGCCGCTTTTTCATTGATTTTTAGCCTGCGTTTGTTGGGGGCTTCAGGAGTGATCATCTCATCCTGCATTGACGACATATCTGCAGAAGGTATCGTTGCTTTACCTGCGGCTTCCGATATTTTTTGTTCAAGATTTACATCTCTTACCATGGCGGTTAGTCGCCGTATATTATCATCCTGGTTTCTTTCCGGTAATAATATTTGGCTATATATTTTTAAGGCGGCTTCTGCACTTTCCGGTTCATGGTTATCGTTTAAGGAAGCAAGGTTAAGCTTTACACCCGGAATTTTTTCTGTTGCAAAAGCCAAACCAAAATTCATCCGGTTCAATAATGAACCCGTATTAATCCAGTAACCCGCGCGGTCAGGAAACCCGGTAGGTGCCTGGTAAAAATAAAAACGTTGCCCCATTTTCATACACCAGTTATAGATCTGAAAAGGCTGTTGAATATCTGCATGGGTACCGCGGATGGCGCTCATGGCAAATTCAAAAGGCGATTTTACTTTTTCGCGTAAAGCCTTGCTATCCCAGAATTCAGGGCTATTCACCATGGTGATCAAAACAGCTTTAATATTCCCTCTGGTTTTCAAATATGCCTCCGACATTTTATTAACTAATGAAAGGGACGGCGTATCTGATACAAAACGGGCAGCTAATTTGGTACTGATAAATTTTGCAGTAGAGGGATGGGTAGCGAGCAATTCCAAAACCTGTAATCCTTCCTTATAACCGCCATTGGCTGGAAAATTTTTACCCAGGATGGTTTTTGTATTTTCATTATGCCTGTCGGAGCGGAACATAAAATCTCCTTCTACGATAAAGCCTCTTTTGGCCATTACTGCCGGCCCCGCAGCTTCTATTAACTTCATTCCTTGGCCCTCTTTAAACATAGGTGTAACACCCCAACCAGTAAGGGCCCTGGCTACTTCTGTAACATCGGTCTGGGTATAACCACCGTCCACACCCAATGTATGCAGCTCCATAATTTCCCGTGCATAATTTTCATTAAGACCCTGTGTTTTTTTTGCCTTCAGTGTTTGCTGCAAAAATTTGGCACCTGGCCTAGTGGTATCATCAGCCATAGATTGCATTCGTTGTTTCGCTATCCTTGCTAAAACATTGTTTTCCTGTTTACGGGACATAGCATTGTCGTTGCTTACGCTGCTTGCATTATCCAGATATTCCAGCATAGCCGGATGTTTGGCAGTGGCTGCGAGCAGGCTTTCAAAATTGCCCAGCACATTGGGGCGTATCGCATCACGCTCATACGTAAGAACAAATTGCTGGCATTGGCCTTTGGTAAGTGATACATTAAAATGATTGAACCAGAAATCTGTCAGCACTTCCTGCAATTGGTTCTCTCCATACGCAGCACGAATAATTTTTTGATTGATCAATTGCCGCTGCAGTTCCTGTTGCGGTTTATAGCCCTGCTGCTCCATCAATTTTTTTAACTGGTCGCGGTATTCTGGTTTATCAAGGCTTTTAATAGAATCTTTATTTAGAAAATTATTTTTTGCAGCAATTCTTATTACCTGTCCTGCATTGAGATAAGTGTTCACGATGGTTTCATTACTCAGGTTTATCGCATCATATCCCGCTAACCTTTTGGCAACTTCTTCATCAGGTATTTTACCATCCAATTGTTGTTGCAGCCATTTTTCAATACCCATATCTACAACAGTCTTTATCTGTCCGGGTGTTGCACCAAATGTAAACCGGCCCAACAAATGCGCCGAAGCCTGCTCCTGCGTTAGTCCCATTTTCTTGTATGGCAAATTGATCCCGGGTTCCGATGCACTATAATTACCCTGAACAAAAGCTGAAAGCAATGTCATTACAGCACTTACTGTGAAGGTTTTGAACATACGGGATGTATACATGATAACAGCTTTGAGGATTTGATTGATTTATGTCCCTGTGGTTTAACGAAGTGGAAATTAAGTTTTGATAAAGGTGTCAGAAGCAAAGAAATGAAGTACCGTAAAGGTTTTAAAACATAAAGGATGTGCCGCGGGTTGCAACACATCCTTTTATGCTTTTCGTTATCATTTTTTTGATCAGGTGGTAGATGGTTTTCTCGCTATTCGGTATAATACAATTCCCATCAATGCAAAAAACGCGACACCCAGTAAAAAGAATCCTGTCTCACCCAAACCCGCTGTTAGTCCGGCTTCCAGGCTCCAGCTCTTTACCAGATTGCTTACACTGTCTATAGAAAACAGAATGGCCACAATCACTCCCCCAATGGCACCACCTGCCACCAGACCGGTAGCATATAAATTACCCTTACCCAGGTCTTCTTCCTCATCAACAATACCTGATTTTTTCTTTTTGCTGTCCACAATTCCCCTGATAGCACCGCCGATAAATATGGGCAATGTGGTACTCAATGGCAGATAGATACCAATGGCAAAACTCAACGCTTTTATGCCGCAGAGCTCCATTACAAAAGCAATGGCCACCCCTACCAAAACAAATTGCCAGTCGAGATTAAAAGATAAAATACCTTTTACCAGTGTAGCCATCAAAGTACCCTGTGGTGCAGGATAGGCATCTGTACCAATAGCATGGTGAATACCCTGTGCCAGCATTTCCTGTGTAGGACTATCCAATATTTTTATGGTACCGCCAATAGCAAATGAAGAAACTATCACACCAATAAATAAAGCGATCTGCTGGTATTTAGGTGTTGCCCCAACGATATAACCCGTTTTCAAATCCTGCGAAGTGGCGCCGGCATTGGCTGCAGCTATGCAGATCATCCCACCTACCACGAGTGCCATTGGCTCATACACTTTACCTGTCCAGCCCACCGCAATAAAAATAAGGCAGGTACCCATTAAAGTAGCGATGGTCATACCGCTGATAGGGTTATTGGAACTGCCGATCAATCCCACAATGCGGGAAGATACCGTAACAAAAAAAGCACCGAAAATGATCACCAGTAATCCGAGTAATAATTTACTAAGAATAGAATCACCAGGCACCTGTGGAAGAACGGTCATTAATAACACCAATACCAGGCTGCCGATTCCCACAATTTTTATGGAGAGATCTTTTTCTGTTCTTAATACGGTAGTTGTTTGTCCCACGGCGCCCTCTTTCTTTAAGGAACCGATGCTTCCTTTAAAAGATGATATAATAGTGGGTATGGTTTTAAACAGTGTAATAAATCCACCCGCTGCCACGGCGCCCGCGCCTATCTGGCGAACATAGGCCCTGTAAATAGCCACCGAATAATCATTAAAAGAATGTGTGGCCGCTATCCATCCACCCGGTCCGCCATCTTTCTCAAGGCTCACTAAATAACCCAGTTTAATGAGTTGGCGTGCGATCACATCTGCGGGTACAAGTGTTGCCAGCAAAGGTGTAAATACAAACCAGCTTAATACACTACCCGCAACGAGTACACCCGATATTTTGGGACCGATAATATAGCCTACACCCATATATTCGGGTGTAATTTCTGCGCTGATTTTTGCTGAGGGAAAAAAGCGGTTGGTCTGCCTGGTCATAAAAGCCGGCGTTTCTGCAATCAGGTGAAACACTTTCTGAAACAGGGCATATACCAATGCAAAACCCAATCCCTGAAAAGCCGTTTTCGAAAAATCTCCGCCCTTCTCTCCTGCCTTTAATACACTGGCACAGGCGGTTCCTTCAGGATAAGGTAACGTGCCATGTTCATTTACGATTAATGATTTACGCAACGGTATCATCATCAGCGTTCCGAGTATACCACCGAAAATAGCCAGCGTAAGAATAGTCATGTAATTAAAAAAGCTGGCACTGGAAGGCTCTGATAAAAAAAGGAAACCCGGTAAGGTAAATACTACCCCGGCAGCAATACTTTCACTGGCTGATCCTGTTGTTTGAATAATATTATTTTCCAGGATGGTGGTTTTCAGAAATTTCCGGCCAAGGGTAATAGCGATCACTGCTATGGGAATGGATGCTGAAACAGTTAACCCTGCCTTTAAAGCAAGATACACAGTAGAAGCGCCGAATATGATGCCAAAAATACTTCCCGTAATAATTGCCTTGACTGTAAATTCTTTCACATTTTCTTCGGGGGCAACAAAGGGCTTAAAGGTTTTTTTTTCTTCTAACATAGAGGGCAATTTAAAAGTTAGGCACTACCAGGATTGTTTGGATGAAAGGATTACTCGATTTTCCAATATCTTTAAAAACCCAAAATACAACTTATGGCCGAAATACAGAGCGATATAAAGAAAGCCGGAATGCCAAAAGCAGTTCCGTATATTATCGGCAGCGAAATAGCGGAAAGATTTAGTTTTTACGGTTTACGTTCTATTATGGTAACCTACATGGCAGTTGCGTTTTTCAATCCTGCATTGAACCCTGCCCTTACCGCTGAAGCCGATGCCAAAGCGAATGAGATGTCGCACCTGTTTGTTACCCTCGCTTATTTCATGCCGCTTGTTGGCGCTATCATGGCGGACTGGTTCTTTGGAAAATACAGGGTTATCCTGTTTGTCTCCATTCTGTATACTTTAGGTCATTTCATATTGTCTGTTTCCGGCAGCAGTTATACGATTTTCAGTGTTGGGCTTATTGTAATTGCTTGTTGTGCAGGCGGGATCAAATCCTGTGTATCTGCCAATGTGGGTGACCAGTTTGATAAGTCCAATGAACACCTGCTTTCCAAAGTGTATGGGTGGTTTTATATGAGTATCAACCTGGGTGGAACACTGGCTCCGTTATTCATCCCCTTGTTAAAAAAATATTATGGCCCCGGAATCGCTTTTGGTGTACCTGGAATATTGATGGGAGTGGCCACACTGATTTTCTGGCTGGGACGAAAAAAATATAAAAGGCTACCGCCTGCCGGCATAAAAAAAGAAAATTTTTTTACCATTTCACTGTATGCGCTGCAAAAACTGTTTAGCCGGGGGCCGGGGCAAAAAGTATGGGAAGCCGTTGGTGAAAAATATTCAGCAAAATCTATAGATGGCATTAAAGCTGTGTACCGGGTATTAGCGGTATTTGCCTTCACTCCGGTATTCTGGGCGCTATGGGACCAGAACCTTTCCGAATGGGTATTGCAGGCTACCCGACTTGATCTGACCCTGGTCGGGGGTATTCAAATATTACCCGAACAGATCAACTTTATCAACCCTTTATTTCTTGTGCTGCTGATACCCGTTTTTACTTCTTTCATTTTCCCGTTTTTGGAAAAAAAAGGAATAAAGCCCACTCCCCTCCGCAAGATAGGGGCAGGACTTGTTGTAATTGGTCTTTCTTTCGTGATCATTGCACTTCTCCAGGAAGGTATAGATGCGGGAGGAAAGCCTTCGGTATGGTGGCAGATACTGGCCTATATCCTGCTTGCCGCATCGGAGATTCTGGTTTCCGTAACCTGTCTTGAGTATGCATATACCCATTCACCAAAATCAATGAAAAGCACGATGAGCGCATTGTACCTGCTGGGTATTTCGGCGGGCAACCTGCTCGTAGGTTTGATAAATGGAAATATTGTAGCTAAAGGATTCTTTAGCCAGTTCACCGGTGCAAAATATTACTGGATGTTCATAGGCATCCTCGCCGTATCTTTTATTTTATTTCTTCTGATCGCAAAACGTTTACCCGAGAAACGGTATGTGGGCGAGGAAGAGATGACCGGTTAAACACTTGCGCTTAACGGATAGGACTATTCGCAGTAAAAATCCGCCCATCATTAATTTGAATTGGGTGCAGTGAAAATATATTCAGTATTGACCACTACATTCGCACCATGAATATCTTACTTCTTGGTTCAGGCGGGCGCGAACATGCATTAGCGTGGAAAATGGTGCAGAGCCATCATTGCGATCAATTATTTATTGCACCCGGCAATGCAGGCACTGCTCAATATGGAACCAACCTGAATGTTTCTGTAACAGATTTTGAAGTCATAAAAAATACTTGTCTCCATTACAAAATTAATATGCTGGTAGTAGGCCCCGAAGAGCCGCTGGTAAAAGGCATCTACGATTTTTTTCAAAATGATCCGCAACTGAAACAGGTTATTGTAGTAGCACCGTCTGCCGAAGCAGCGCAGCTGGAAGGCAGCAAAGCTTTTAGTAAAAAATTTATGCAACGGCATAGTATACCTACTGCTGCTTATGCAGAATTCACTATCGAAAATTTTGAAGAAGGAAAAAAATATATACGCCAACACAGCCTGCCCATTGTATTAAAAGCTGATGGACTGGCAGCCGGAAAAGGAGTAGTGATCGTAAATACGCAAGATGAGGCATTAGCTGTATTTGAAGAAATGATCATTCACAAACAGTTTGGCGAAGCAAGCAGTAAAGTGGTGATTGAAGAATTTTTACAGGGCATTGAAGTAAGTGTTTTTGCTTTAACAGACGGACATGTTTACCAGGTAATCGGTCATGCAAAAGATTATAAAAGAATTGGTGAAGGAGACACCGGTCTTAACACTGGTGGAATGGGATGCGTAAGCCCCGTGCCTTTTATGGACGATGCTTTTATGCAGAAAGTGGAAGAGAGAATTATCAAACCCACCGTAGATGGCCTGGCAAAAGAGAACCTCAACTACCATGGTTTTATTTTTTTTGGTTTGATGAACAACCACGGCGAACCATTTGTGATAGAATATAATTGCCGGATGGGCGATCCGGAAACAGAAGTTGTGATGCCCAGATTGCAAACTGATATCGTTGCCCTATTTGCAGCCATGGATAATGGCACGTTAGTTGATACCAATATCGTATTCGATGAAAGAAGTTGTGCAACAGTGATGGCAGTTAGTGGCGGGTACCCGGGAAAATATCAAAAAAATTTACCCATCAGCGGTTTGACAGAATTGAATCCTGACAGGGATTACTTTGTTTTTCATGCTGGCACAAAAAAATTGGATGATGCAATAGTAACAGATGGCGGAAGAGTACTGGCAGTAACCTCGTATGGAAATAACCTTGCAGAGGCTGTTGATCAGTCAAAAAAAATATTGGAAAAAATTTCTTTTGAAGGCATGTATTTCCGGAAAGATATCGGGTATGAGTTTTAAGGAGCGCTACGCATGAATGGGCAAGGGCGAATGGTGAATAATCAATTCATTAGATGCTCCTTAATCCCTGATCCCATACTAACGATTAACCCTTGCCCATTCACCATTCAGCATTCACACCACCAAAACCCTGAAAAATCAGTATTTTGGCTTTGTGATTCAACTATTTTCAATCACCTTTGCAGACATTACTAAACACATTCGAACTTTTTATATACAATGGGATTGTTCAACTTTTTTACACAGGAAATAGCCATGGATCTGGGTACCGCCAATACCCTTATCATACACAATGATGAAGTAGTGGTTAATGAACCCTCTATTATTGCCCTTAACCGCAATAATATGAAGGAAGTGCTGGCAGTGGGCAAGAAAGCTCTCATGATGCATGAGAAAACCCACGAAAGTATCCGCACGGTTCGTCCGTTAAAAGATGGTGTTATCGCCGATTTTAATGCTGCCGAGTTGATGATTAGGGAACTGATCAAAATGATCTATCCCAAAAAACCATTGTTTCCCCCCAGTTGGCGGATGGTGATCTGTATTCCTTCCTCTATTACAGAAGTTGAAAAACGTGCCGTTCGCGACAGTGCCGAACAGGCCGGCGCTAAAGAAGTATACATGATACATGAACCCATGGCAGCGGCTTTGGGTATTGGTATAGATGTGGAAGAACCCGTTGGAAATATGATCATTGATATTGGGGGTGGTACTACCGGCATTACGGTAATTGCGTTGGCCGGCATTGTATGCGACCAGAGTATTCGTATAGCCGGTGATGAATTTACTGCCGATATTATGGAAGCGCTTCGCCGTTACCATAGTTTATTGATTGGTGAACGTACTGCCGAACAAATCAAAATCAATGTGGGCGCCGCTATGAAAGACCTTGACAATCCGCCCGATGATCTTCCTGTAAACGGACGTGACCTGGTTACGGGTATTCCCAAACAGATCATGGTTAGTTACCAGGAAATAGCAGAAGCTTTGGATAAAAGTATTTTTAAAATAGAAGAAGCCATTCTCAAAGCATTAGAGACCACACCACCTGAACTGGCGGCAGATATTTACCGCAGAGGATTATACCTTACCGGCGGTGGTGCTTTGTTACGCGGTCTTGATAAAAGGTTGAGTGCAAAAATCAAACTTCCGGTACATGTAGCTGATGATCCGCTGAAAAGTGTGGTGCGGGGAACAGGACTGGCATTAAAGAATTACCAGCGCTTTCCTTTTATTATGAGATAAATGGGTGCGGAGTACTAATCATTTTTGCATTAATAAAAGTATTTTACCATTATCCTTAATCCAGCATTCGCTATCCAGTATCCAGAAACAATTCTGTCTTGAAAAACATCTTTCTTTTCATAAGGCGATACTTTACTTTTCTCAGCTTCCTGCTGTTACAGGTATTTTCTATTATCCTTTTAAGCAAAGCCAGTAAAACACACGAATCTTTTTTTGCATCAACTGCCAATGAAGTAACGGGTAATATAGACCAACGTTACAGCGATCTGCGGGGCTATTTTGGTTTGAGAGAAACCAACAGGTTACTGGTGGAAGAAAATGCCCGTTTAAAAAACCTGCAGCCTTCTAATTTATTGTCGCCCGATAACAGTAAAAAACTGGTGACAGATACTTTGATAAAAGACAGTGTGGGTCAAACCCGAAAATTTACTTATTTGCCTGCCAGGGTAATAGGTAACACACTTACCCTGCAGACTAATTTTCTTACCCTTGAAAGAGGCAGTAATCAGGGAGTTACCAAAGGTATGGCCGTTACCGGACCGCAGGGAATTGTGGGTGTGGTTGTGGAAACAACGCAAAATTTCAGCCGCGTAATGAGTTTGTTGCACCGAAACAGCAAGGTAAGCGCGATGCTGAAAAAAGACAATACTGCCGGCAGCATTGAATGGGATGGCGTTGACCCCTCCTACCTGGTATTGCGTAATGTTACTAAAAGCGCCAAAGTGGCCAAAGGAGACACCGTGGTAACCAGTACCTATTCTGCAAACTTTCCATCAAACCTGGTAATAGGAACCGTAGCAGGGATTACGGCAGAATCATCGAGTAATTTTTATACCCTTAAAGTAAAAACGGCTACTAATTTTTTCAGCATCCAGTATGTTTACCTGATAGAGAATGTGCGTTATGCAGAGCAGTTGCAATTAGAGAATAACCCCGTAAAGACGCCATGAGTAACCTGCCTAAAAATATTATCCGTTTTATTTTGTTCATCCTGTTCCAGGTATTCATTCTTAATAAGGTGCCCCCTTTACACCAGTTTATTATTCCCTACCTGTACTTTTTATTTATTCTCTGGCTCCCATTTTCTATCAACCGTTTTTTTCTGCTTGTAATCAGCTTTGTGTTTGGGCTTTCCCTCGATTATTTTACCGGCACCCAGGGCCTGCATGCCGCACCCTGTGTACTGATTGCTTATGTGCGTCCCTTTCTCTTAAACCTGCTGATACCAAAGGAAACAACCGAACAGAGTTATATTGAACCCGGTCCCAAAAGTATGGGATGGGCGCCTTACGCTCTATATATAGGTGTGCTTACTTTTCTTCATCATTTTTACCTGGTACTGATTGAATGGCTGCAGTTTGGCAACTTAGTTTACTTTTTAGGAAAAGTAGCCAGCACCACCGCCATCAGCCTGCTGCTCATTTTTATTACCGAACTTCTTTTCAACCGCAAAGGCAGGTATCGAACAGTGTAGGGTAACCAGGAACCTATCCGTCGATAATGAATAATTAATGGAAATTATAACAAGCCAAAACTAACCATGGACTATTGTTTATGGACCATAGCCCTACTTTCCTTATTTCTAAAAAAGATTTGATACAAACCCTGCGAATTCAGCAACTTTGCAGGGTATGCAACAATACTCATTTCATATTTCTTAGTATACAGTCATGTCCGTATTTAATCAAAGCAGGGGGCGCATAGTACAGATTATTTTTGCAGGCGTTTTTTTAGTGCTGGCAGGACAGTTAATTAACCTGCAGGTGTTTTCAGTAAAATATAAACTGGCTGCAGATAATAATGCCATCTTCCGAAAAATTATTTACCCTGACCGTGGCATCATTTACGACAGGAAAAGAAAAGCCATCCTGGAAAATATTAATAGTTATGATCTTGTGGTGATTCCTGCAGAAACAAGGGGAATGGACACCATTGGTTTATGCAGTTTACTCAATATTGACACAGCAGAGTATAAAAAAAGAATGCGTGAGATCATTTTTAAAACGGGCAATGTACGTCCTGGCGTTTTTGAATCATTGCTTGGTCCGGAAATGTATGCAAGGCTTAATGAAAACATATACAAGTTCCCGGGGTTCTCTCTAACCGAGCGTTCTGTAAGAAGTTATCCCTTTAGTACGGCTGCACATGTGCTGGGATATATTGCAGAAGTAGATACTACTTTTCTCCGCAGGCATAAGGATGAAGGCTATCAACAAGGCGATTATGCGGGCCTCACAGGACTGGAACGCAGTTATGAAAAAGTGTTGATGGGAGAACGGGGTGTCAAGAATTATATTCGCGATAATAAAAGCCGCATACAGGGCGCTTATGAGAATGGACAATACGACACAGCAGCCGTAGCAGGAAAAAATATGCACCTCAGCCTGGATGTGGAACTCCAAAAGCTGGGTGAAGAGCTTATGAAAAATAAGGTAGGCAGTATTGTTGCCATAGATCCTAAAACAGGCGGCATACTTTGCATGGTGAGCGCCCCTACCTATGATCCGAATTACCTTACTGGCAATCAGCGGAGAAAACATTATGCAGATCTTTTACTCGATCCGCGCAAACCATTTAATAACCGGGGACTGGGTACTTATTATTCACCGGGTTCTACTTTTAAAACAGTAGTGGGGATCATCGGGTTAACCGAAGGGGTGATTGACGAAAGAACAACCGTTACCTGCCCCGGATATTTTACGGGTTGCGGAACCGGCAAACCCAAATGTTTAGACAAAGGCACTTTCCGTTTTAAAGAAGCAGTTGCCCACAGTGATAACAGTTATTTTTCTACCGTCTACAAACGAACGCTGGATCAGCCAAGATACCATGGTGCAGACAGTGCCCTTAGTGTATTCAACAGTTATGCAACAACTTTTGGACTGGGTCATAAACTGGGCATTGATCTTCCCTCAGAGAAAAACGGTAACCTGCCGGTTTCATCCTTTTACAGAAAAATTTTTGGACCCCGATGGTATTCCTGCAATATTATTTCAAACGCCATTGGTCAGGGAGAAGTTATTACCACACTTGCACAGTTAGCCAATGTAATGTCTATCATCGCTAATAAAGGCTGGTATTATACTCCGCATATGGTGGATTCCATTGAGGGCGGTGATGAATACAATACACTCGATGCCTATAAAACTAAACGATATACTGACAAAAGAATTCCTGATTCTATTTTTAATGCCGTACAGGATGGTATGGAAGCTGTGGTTGAATATGGAACTGCGGTAAGATCAAAAATTCCGGGTATTGTGATGTGCGGTAAAACAGGTACGGTAGAAAATTATGCTAAAGTAAATGGGAAGATGGAAAAGCAACAGGATCATTCTTTTTTTGGTGCCTTTGCGCCAAAGGGTAATCCCAGGATTGCCATTGCGGTGATCTGCGAAAATGCAGGGCAGGGGGCATGGGCCGCTGCACCCATTGCCAGCTTACTGGTTGAAAAATATTTACGCGATTCTATTGTAGGCAAAGAAAGACAGGACATGCTCGAAGAATTTAAAAAAAAGAACCTGATACCACGTTTAATGCGGATGGAAATGGTTAAACAGGATTCTTTAAAACAGGTAAAACAAAAACGGTTATTACTGGAAGAAAAAATGAGCAAAGAAGCCAATGATTCTGTTGAAACAGAAGAAGGCCCTGCCCCTGAGATAAAAAACACACTTCCGCCTACAAATAATAATGTACCGTTACCAAAAAAGAAAATAGTAACCAGTCCTGCTATTTTACCGGCTCCGGATAAAAAATATAAAAGGCTAACAGCTAAGTTATGAGTACCCGTAACGATACAATTTCACAGGGGGTTGACTGGATGATTGTTTGGCTATATGCCATACTGGTTGCCATTGGCATTCTTTGCATCTTCATGGTAGAATACAAGCCCGATACCAACTGGTTTCAAACTTTTCTTGGAGGGAAAACCAACTACAGTAAACAGTTAATTTTTGCTGCATTCTGTACACTGATCGCCACATTTATTTTATTAACAGATAGCAAACTCTTTACGGCTCTCGCTAATCTTCTGTATGTTTTTGGCATTCTCCTCATGCTTGCCACATTTGTGGTAGGCAAAAATATCAATGGTTCCAAAAGCTGGATCCCGATAGGCGGTGGCTTTAACCTGCAACCTGCAGAACTCTGTAAAATATTTACAGCTCTCGCGTTATCAAAATTTTTATCAAGACAGGAAACAGAGTTTACTACTCTACGTTCGCAACTGATTGCGGGCATGATCGCTTTGGCACCGGCCGCTCTTTCTATTATGCAACACGAGCTCGGACTTGCCCTGGTGTATTCTGCTTTCCTGATTGCAATGTACCGCGAAGGTTTACCGGCCCAGATATTAATCTTCGGTTCTTCCTTTGCCATATTGGTTATTGCTACACTCATCATTGAGCCTAATACACTGGCCATTGCATTAACGGTTATTGCGGGCCTCATTTTTTTTATACTCCGAAAGCAGGCTAAAAGAAACAAACGGATCCTGGTTTTAATTGTGGGTATCTGGCTATTCTGTGTGGGCGCACAAAGATTTGGCGTACCCTATATTTTCAACAATGCCCTGGAATGTTACCAGAGTACCCGTATTTACAGCATGGTGGGTAAAGAGTATGATTGTAGTAAAAATAAAAAATCAGAAAAAAAAGCTGGCGAAAAAGCCGCACGCAAACCCGATGATTATAATGTGCGTCAGAGTAAGATTGCGATCGGCTCCGGCGGACTTACGGGTAAGGGTTTTTTAAAAGGCACACAAACACGTGGTAAGTATGTACCCGAACAGCATACAGATTTTATTTTTACATCGCTGGGTGAGGCATTTGGTTTTGTGGGCTGCTTTATATTTTTAATGATCTATCTCTTTATGTTGTTCCGGATTGTGCGCATGGCAGAAAGACAGCGAAGTACTTTTAGCCGGGTATACGCCTATAGCGTTGCCAGTATCCTTTTCTTTCATATTGCTGTGAATGTAAGTATGACGATTGGCCTTTTTCCAATAGTAGGCATCCCTTTACCGCTGATCAGTTATGGCGGATCTTCCCTTCTCACTTTTACCATGCTTATTTTTATTTTACTGAGACTGGATGCAGACAGGCAGATGGTTTTAAGATAATACTTCCTAACCACCTGAAGGAGGAATTATATGCGTCATCTTACTCTCTCTATGGCTATCTTTATTTTTTAATCAATTTTAATTCCCTATTGATGGGGCTTGGGGTATGCAGATAATTCCACTTTCCGAAGGCGCTTTTACTATTGACAAAACCAAAGTCTTTGTTCCTTTCGACACAGAAAAAGAAGAACTCAATAGCCGGCCTGTTGGAAGTTTGCTGGTAGAAATACAACCGTTTGTAATTATTACTTCAAAAGATATTATTTTACTGGATACGGGTTTGGGCTATAACGACGCAGAGGGAAAACCGCAGTTGCATAACCATCTCCTTACAGCAGGAATTGATCCTTCAAAAGTGACCAAAATTTTGATGAGTCACCTTCATAAAGACCATGCAGGGGGAATAACGATTAAAAATAAATTTAGCGATGAGCGCTTTATCAGCTTCCCGTATGCAACCTGGTATATTCAACGCAGAGAATTTGATTATGCAAGGGAAGTGGGAACCGCATCGTATATCACTGAAGATTTTACCTTACTGGAAGATTTCAGTCGCGTAGTATGGCTAACCGAAGATGAAGGAAGAATTGATGATACCATTCATTATCAAATGACGGGCGCCCATAGTAAGTTTCACCAGGTATTTTGGATAGAAGAAGGCGGGAAAAAAGTATTTTTTGGCGGAGATGTGGCGCCACAATTACAACAGATGAAAAGCCGCTTTACGGCTAAATATGATTTTGATGGAAAAAAATGTATGCAGCTAAGGCAACAATGGTGGGAAGAGGGTCAGAAGGATAACTGGACCTTTTTATTCTATCATGATATTAAAACCCCCGCCTGGCCTTTATAATTATTAATTATTTCCAGCGGGTCGATTACCTTTATTGCGTAACTGCATTCTTTTCTGCAATTCTTTCCTGATTTCATTGTTGAAATCACGGTCGGCTTTCAATACCTTATTTACGCGATCATCTGTATTTAGTATTTTTTTAAAATCACCACTATATTTCTTCCGGATATTAAGTACGTTTTCTTCAAACACCAGTTCGTCATCTTTTTTCTCCTGCCGCGTTTTTTTCAATTCAGCTATATAACTGTAGTAAACGGGCCAGAATTTCTGCGCCTCATCGCTGGTAAGATTTAACTGCCGCGTTATATAGGCTACTTTCAAAGTCTGCAGTTTAGCCCCGCGGGTTAATGGCTGATCATCCTGCGCCAATCCCATAAAAGAAATAACGATTGACACTATAAAGAAAAAGGCAAATTTTTTCATATTAATTACTCTTTACCGGAGGAATGATATCAGCAGGATCACTATTTTCTTTGAGATATTGATCCAGTTCTTCATCACTTACCAGTTGTATGGTATTTTTAATTTCAGTTAACGCCTGCCTACCAGATGGTATGGATGGACCGGCATTTATTACAACGGAATGTTCGGGATTATCAAGATAGGTTACCAATTCTGCTTCACTTACTTTATTCAACTCTGCGGGTACATCTACCTGGTCGTATTTTTCATACACAGTCTTATTTATATCCGTAAAAAGAAAAGCACCGGTTACCAGTATCCCCGCCATAACCGCAGCTGCGGCATACTGCATCCATTTTCTGGCAAATTTGAGGGTTACTATCTTTGTTTCTTTCTTTTCATTACCGACAGCAGCAACAAAGTCTGTCTTGCTAAAATAACCGACAGGCGCTGTGTATACCTGCTGTTTACTGATCGTATTTAGGAAGGGGGCTATTTCTGCCAGTTCTTCACTCACCTCATTCACGGGAATCTGGGTTGTTTGTATTTTAGAAAGAATATCACCGGCCAGCCCTTCAAAATATCCATCCGGAACCTGGTACAAATTGACTGACCCGCCTTCAATAGCCAATTCCAGTGCTATTTTTTCCATAACTGCAGCGGGCAAGGCAATGAAATATCCCGCCGGAACCTTGTATGGGTTTACCGGTGCGAGATCTGCCATAAAAGGGCTGATTGCCTCCAATTCTGCTAATATTTGTTGCCTGTTATCCATTTAATCACACCTATTGACTCTCTGTTACCAGTGAGGTTTAATTATTTTTTAAGAATTCCTCTATTTTTTTAGCGGCATGATGATAGCTCGCCTTTAATGCACCTTCGCTTGTATCCAGTATTCGGCTCATATCCTGGTAAGGCAGTTCATCATAGTAACGCAAACTGAATACCAGCCGTTGTTTTTCGGGCAATTGTTGTATGGCCAGTTGTAATTTCCACTCCAGCCTATTAGCATCAAAATTTGTATCTGCCTTTATTTTATTACTTAACCCGCTTTCCATGTCGTTAAAGCTTACCGTACTTCGCTTTTTCTGCTGTTCTAAAAAGCTGAGTGATTCATTAGTGGCGATGCGGTATAACCAGGTATACAACTGGCTGTCTTCCCTGAAATTCTCTAACCCTTTCCAAACTTTAATAAACACATTCTGCAGTACATCATTGGCATCATCATGGTCAACTACCATCCGCCGCACATGCCAATATAATTTTTCCTGGTATTTTTTAATGATGGCTGTAAATGCCTGCTCTTTGGTAGCCACTTGCCGGAATTGAAACAACAACTCCTTATCATCAGAATGCATGCAAAAGTATTTTGATAAATATAGCATTGCTCTTGGAATCCATCAAAAGCATATTTAACTAACGTTCATTAGCGGTAAGCTGTAATATAAAAATGCAGTGAGCCGTTTTTGTTAGTTTCTTTTTGTGCAAATGAATTATCTTGAGAGCCAGCAAGCAAATTATGTCGTCCTCACAATACATCAGTAATTTTAAGCGGAATGTAACAGATAAATACATCATTTATAACAGTCTGTTCGCCGCCTTACCGTTTTCCGGCATTGCCAATGTGGGTGCTTTATTGCCCATATTATTACAGGCCTGTATCGATGGATATGCAGAAGGTAAAAATCCCATGCAGATTATCGATCATTTTTTTCAGCAACATACCAATGTAAAAACCGAGACCGAAAAAACAGACCGTCTTTTCAAATTTGCCCAATACATAGAGCGGCAGGTAGTGTTATTTGATTCGATAGAAGATGCAGCCTTTACAACCGTTAACAATATGGATGGCCCCGGTAGTTTAAAAGCCCTGCTTAACGAGGTTGCCTTTACCGGTAAAACACAGGCATTCAAAAACAAACTCCGTAAATTTAAAGTAAGAGTGGTATTAACGGCGCATCCCACACAGTTCTATCCGGGTAGTGTATTGGGCATTATTCACGATTTGAATGATGCGATCAGCAAAAACGATTTTCACACCATCAATTTATATATACAGCAATTAGGCATTACCCCTTTCTTTAATAAAAAACAGCCAACACCCTACGATGAAGCTGTAAACCTGATGTGGTACCTGGAAAATATTCTTTACCATTCTATCGGAAATATTTACAACTTTATAAACCGCGAAGTATTTGATAACGGCTTCGATGGTGATAACCCGCTTATTGAACTCGGTTTCTGGCCCGGCGGTGACCGTGATGGTAATCCGTTTGTAAATGCAGATATTACCCTGAAAGTGGCAGAGGCTTTACGCAGCGCTATTATTGTATGTTATTATCGGGATGTAAGAAAATTAACACGTCGCCTAACTTTTACCGGCGTTGATACTATGATCCACAGCCTGGAGGCACAGTTATATGAAAATGTTTTCGGTCCCAAAGAAAGTAAACGCATTACCACTGCTGAACTCCTGCAGCAACTGTATGCTATGCGGGAAATAGTAATAACCCAACATCATTCTTTATATCTCCCCCGTCTTGACAGCCTTATTCATAAAGTAAAAATATTCGGAACACATTTCGCTGCCCTGGATATCAGGCAGGACAGTCGCATACATACCAAAGTGCTTGATCAGGTAAATACAGAATTAAAAGCAACGGGAAAGCCAGGAATTTTTCCTGATGAGTATGCCACCTTTTCACCAGCGGAAAAAATAGATATTCTCTCAACGTTGCACACTACGGTAGATGCTGAGATATTTACAGATGAGATTACCAAAGATACCTTGCGTAGTATCTGCGCCATCAGCACCATACAACAGCAGAATGGTATGGCGGGCTGTCAGCGATACATTATCAGCAATTGCCAGAGTGCCGTTAATGTAATGGAAGTTTTTGCGCTCGCCAATATATGCGGATGGCCTGCAGAAACTCTTACCATTGATATTGTTCCTTTATTTGAAACCATTGACGACCTTGTTGCCGCAGAGGGTATCATGGAATTTTTATATGCTCACCCGGTATACAAACAACACCTGATTAACCGGCAGCAGCAACAAACCATTATGCTGGGCTTTAGTGATGGTACTAAAGATGGCGGCTACCTGCAGGCTAATTGGGGAATTTACAGGGCCAAAGAAAACCTCACGGCCATTTCGCGCAAATACAATATTAAAGTCCGCTTCTTTGATGGCAGGGGTGGGCCGCCTTCACGTGGCGGGGGTAAAACAAATAAATTTTATGCGTCACTGGGTAATACTATTGAGAATGAAGAAATACAGCTAACCATACAGGGCCAAACCATTACCTCAAATTTTGGCACCATTCAATCCTCTCAGTTTAACCTGGAACAATTGCTAAGTGCGGGTATCAGCAATGAATTATTTGCAGATACACGTGTTCAGATATCTCACCACGACAGGCACCTGCTGGAAGAATTGGGCAGGACCAGTTATGCTGCCTATCAGTCTTTTAAAACCCATCCGTTATTTCTCACTTATTTACAACAGTTTAGTCCGCTGGATTATTACAGCAAAACAAATATTGCAAGTCGTCCGGCCAAACGCGGTGGTGGCGGGGGTTTACGTTTCGAGGATCTGCGGGCTGTTCCCTTTGTGGGCAGCTGGAGCCAGTTAAAACAAAATGTACCCGGCTATTTTGGTGTGGGTACTGCCTTGCAGCAGATGAAAGAAAAAGGATTATGGGAAGATGTGAAAGCCATGTTCCGAAATGTACTTTTCTTTCGAACATTAATTGATAACAGTATGATGAGTATGCTCAAATCTTCTTTTGCCCTAACGCAATACATAAAAGACGACCCGAAGTATGGCGCTATCTGGGAACTGATCAAAAAAGAATTTGATCTTACCTATACATTGGTTCTCGAGCTGTCTGATTCAACAGAACTGATGCAGGATGATAAAACAGGACGGGCATCCATACAGATGCGTGATAAAATTGTACTGCCCCTATTAACTATTCAGCAATATGCTTTACACCACCTGCATGCAAAAAACGTAACCCCTGAAATGAAAGCAGTCTATGAGAAATTGGTTACGAGAAGTATGTTTGGAATTATTAATGCCGCGAGGAATTCGGCGTAAAGTGAAAGTAGTGGTTATCTTTACGGATTTATACATGAATTCTTCAAAACTCAAAACTCAAAACTCAAAACTCAAAACTCAAAACTCAAAACTCAAAACTCAAAACTTCACTTTTTGCATTACGCTTTCGACTTCGCACTATCTTTCCATTTCCATAAATGCAAACACGCATACGTCCTGTATGGACTCCATTTAGCCGAAAGCTTTAGCATTTTTTCTTTCATCCCTTTTTTATCTGACGGGTCCAGTTTATACAACTTACACATAGCCTGCTGAATACCGAGATCATCCACAGCAAAAACATCTTCACGGCCCAGCGTAAACATCAATAACATTTCAACAGACCATTTGCCAATACCTTTTATCTGTATAAGCAGATCAATAATTTCTTGGTTTGACAAAGCCAGTAGCTTTTTATCAGTAACCTTATTTTCTATACAGAACCGGGCCACATTATGTACATAGCTTACTTTGGCATTACTTAACCCGATAGCACGCAAAGTTTCAGATGCTGTATCCAACACCTGCTGCGGTTTGGGCTCTTTGCCTTTATACAAATCAAGAAACCGCTTAAAAATAACTTTCGCCACTTTGGTACTCAGTTGCTGGCTGATTATACTAGCCATCATACGTACCGGTATATTCGGGTGCAGTTTCAATTCATGTACTTCTTCGCCAATAGTTCTGGCGAGTTTTTTATCTTTCTGCAAATGAGTAAGGTATTCCATAGGGGTAAGTTAATTAATTTGCATGGCCATGCAAAGGGAAATTCAATTAACGGCAGACGGTTCGCACACAGTTTCCATTCCGGAATTAAAGATCACATATCATAGTAGCCACGGCGCTATTGGTGAAAGCAGGCATGTATTTATTAATGCCGGCCTGTTACCCTTACTAAATGAGCCCTCACAGCAACCCGTAAAAATTATCGAAATTGGCTTTGGAACGGGATTGAATGCTTTACTCAGTTTACAGGAAGCTATCAAACAGCAACAACAGATAAAATATATAGCATTAGAAATATCTCCTTTATTGCCCGATGAGGTTTCATTCCTTAATCACGGTCAATTATTGAATATGGAGGAAAGCTTTCTTCACTTACACGCAGCAGAATGGGAGAAAGAAATGTATATCAATGAATTTTTTACCCTTACAAAAAAGAAGCTCTCTGTTTTGCAACCGATTCTTATCAATCCAGTCAATTGTATTTTTTTTGATGCGTTTGCCCCATCTGTTCAACCCGATGTGTGGACGAAGGATGTGTTTGAAAAAATGTATGCCTTATTATTGCCCGGTGGTACCTTAGTAACCTATTGCAGTAAAAGCGAAGTACGACGGGCCATGCAGGCCGCCGGTTTTTCTGTTATCAAAATACAGGGGCCTTGGGGGAAAAGAGAAATGGTTAGAGCCATGCGATCCTAAGCCTAACAGTTGTGAACGCAAAGCCGCCCGGTAACAGTTTAATTTGCGCAATGGCCTGGCCTGCTTTAAACCCATAATTTTCCGTAGCTTACCCAAAACAAAAGCATGAAACTGCTACTCACTCTTTTATTTCTTTCAACTCTTTTATCGCTTAGTGCCCAAAACAAAGATGAACAGGCAATCCGCAGTGTTTTATCCCAACAGACCATTCAATGGAACAGGGGAAATATAGAAGCCTTTATGAAAGGATACTGGCAAAATGATAGCTTATTGTTTGTAGGAAAGAGCGGGGTTAAATATGGTTACAAAACCACGCTGGAGAATTATAAAAAAGGCTATCCCGATACAACAGCAATGGGTAAACTCGCATTTACTATTCTAAAAATACAGCAGCTCTCTCCTGATACTTATTTCGTTCTTGGCAAGTGGATGCTGCAAAGAACCATTGGTAACCTGAACGGCTATTACACACTTTTATTCAGGAAGATCAAAAAGGAATGGGTAATTGTTGCCGATCATAGCAGTTGATGTAATATTTTGAACAATACAACGACTAATTATATATACAACCAAAACTAAAACGAATGATATTAATTATACTAGGCATCATTTTACTGATTGCCGCTACAGTACTGGGTAAACAAAGAGAAGAATTGCATAAAGTATCTAATGGCGTGCGCATTGGTGCATTTGCCCTTATTGCCATTGGGCTGCTCACTTCCTGCATCAAACAAATCGATGCAGGACAGATAGGTGTAAAATCATTATTCGGTAAAGTAGATAGGGATGTGCTTACCAGCGGACTAAATATTATTAACCCATTGCTGGATGTTAGTACCGTAGATGTTAAAACCCAGAATTATACCATGAGTGGTGTACATGATGAAGGAGATAAAGCCGGTGATGATGCCATCCGCGTTTTAACGGCAGATGGATTGGAAGTAGTGATTGATCTTACCGTTCTCTATCGCGTTATCAGCACGGAAGCACCTCGAATTGTACAAGAAACAGGACTGGATTACCGCGACAAAATTGTTCGCCCGCTTACCCGTACCAAGATCCGCGACAACGCTGTATACTTTACAGCCATTGACCTCTACTCTACCAAAAGAGATCTTTTTCAGGGAAGGATATTTAAAAGTATTGAAGAAGATTTCAGAAAACGCGGCCTGGTACTCGAACAGTTACTGGTTCGCAATATTACCCTACCCAATACGGTTAAAGGATCTATCGAAGAAAAAATAAAAGCAGAACAGGATGCCCAGAAAATGGAATTTGTGCTGCAGAAAGAAAAGCAGGAGGCAGAACGTAAAAGAGTGGAAGCGCAAGGTATCGCCGATTACCAGAAAATTATCAGTTCCGGACTTGGCGATAAACAATTGCAGTATGAACAGATTCAGGTAATGAAAGGACTGATCACATCACCCAATGCAAAAGTGATTATTATGGGTGGTGGAAAAACGCCGGTAATACTGGATGCTGCGAAGAACTAATTTTATGTGAATGGTGAGTAGTGAGTAGTGAGTAAGTATGGTACTCCTCTTTGTTTTCCTCACCACTCACAACTCACCACTCACAAACAAAAGCTTGACCTACCGCTAAATGATAAAACATTATTGCAATCAACTCACAAAACCATCTGTGTAATCTGCGATTGCGTTTTCATCAACCTTGCGAATACTACGTGCCCGCAACCCACACCTGCTACCGAAGAAAAAATATCCAGGTAATCAAATGTGCGGCCAAAGACCGGAATGAGCTGGAGATACTCATTAATGATGGTTAACAATAGCCCGAAACAACAGGTAAACGTAAGGTCAGCAGATGTTTGCAATCGAAAAAAGCGACGGAAGAACAGGCAGGCAGCGAATGGCAATAAAAAAGACCCGATAAGATTTGGCGCAAAGCCCGCCAATGGTTTCATTACCGAAGGAATATGAACAAAAGGGCGGATTATAAACTTATCTATCCAGATAAATAAAGTGCCCGTGATCATTGTCCATTTTGAAATAGTTTTCAGGTACATGCGGGATAGATTCGCAAATGAAAATACGTAAATCCCTTCGGAATACATTGTCTACTCTTCAAAATCAATCGGCTTACGCCATAACCTTATCACCCACCAAAGAAAAGTGGTAAAACTAATTACGAACCATATATAAAAAATAATATTCCCGGTAGTAACCTGCTCATGAATAAATGCATAATCATACATGATACCAAAACTGCTGTTAATAGCCAGCCATATCAATCCCACAGACAGGGTATTAATAATTCGTAATAAGTATTCTTTAACGCCTGGTTCCATACCCGCTGCTCCCCGGAAGGGGAAATTGATTTAATATTTCAAAATTAGTTTTCTGCACCTATTTTAATCCCGTCCTGATTCCCAGGTTAGTGGTTAGGAGGTTATTAATCAAAACTCTGGTTACTTGCTGCTGCCAGCTTCAGAATGCGGTCAAACTGGGCAGGTGTAAGGTCATTATAAAAATAATAAATCGGGTCAACCGGTATGCCATTGCGGTGAACTTCATAATGACAATGCGGCCCCGTACTCTTACCGGTATTGCCAATATAGCCAATCACTTCTCCACGTTTAACCTGTTCACCCACCCGCGCTTTTATTTTGTACATGTGGCCATACAATGTTTCGTAGCCATACCCATGATTAATCACTACACGATTACCGAAGCCTCCCGTATTAAAACCTGCATCTATTACGCGGCCGTCTGCAGTTGCATAAATAGGTGTTCCTTGTGGTGCCGTAAAATCCAGTCCTAAATGCGCCCTTCTGTTTTTGTACACAGGGTCAATACGATATCCGAAACCGGATGCTATTCTTGAAAGCGTTTTATTGCTTACCGGTTGTATGGCAGGAATAGCAGCCAGTAATTTTTCTTTGTTCTTTACCATATTATTAATCTCATCAAAAGACTTTACCTGGTAAGCGGAACGTAGCGAAAGATTATTTAACTGGATGGCAATGCTTTTGACCAATTCTGATTCACCCATACGCTGAACGAGTTTTACTTCTTTCTTTAGTTCCATATCCTTAATACGGGCGCTATCGGGTATGGGTTTCGATTCAAAAATGGAACGGTACACATTATTATCACGGTTTTCAATTTCTTCCATCTGCAGTTCCAATTGCTTAACTCGTTCCAGGAACACGCTATAGTTTTCTTTCAGGTCATCATTCTGCTGACGAAGGTATTTTTCTTTAGGTGAATCAATATACTGGAAGGCAATGGCAAAAATGATTGCCCCGGTTACAATAGAGGCCCCCACAAACCCTATAACCCGTAAGAGCTTTACCCGCAAAGGGGTATCCAGCTTTTCATAGCGCAGCGTATGGGTATTATAATAGTATTTGACCTTTTTCATGATGGCATTTCTTTTCAGGACCGTCGTTTAGTGAATAGTGAGTGGTCAGTAGTGAGTGTCAACGATTTCTCTACTAACCACTCAACATTCACGACTCACCTCTCCTCATTCACCCCCAATTCCTTACCTTTGGAGCCCGTAAAAAGAATATCAAATATAGTTTCTAAGCTCTTAACTATTTTCTTAAAATTTTTGCTCTACTAATGACCAGCGCTGCTATACGTAAACAATTTCTTGACTTCTTTGCATCAAAGAACCACCAGATAGTAGCCTCGGCCCCTATTGTGGTTAAAAACGATCCTACCCTTTTGTTCACTAATGCAGGAATGAATCAGTTCAAGGATTATTTTCTTGGCAATAAAAAACCTGACTATCCCCGCATAGCCGATACACAAAAATGTTTGCGGGTAAGCGGTAAACATAATGATCTTGAAGAGGTGGGGGTAGATACCTATCACCATACTATGTTTGAAATGTTGGGTAACTGGAGCTTCGGCGATCCTTCTCGTCCGGAAGGCGGGTATTTTAAGAAAGAAGCCATTGCCTGGAGCTGGGAACTCTTAACGGAAGTATATAAATTAGATAAGGATAGGTTATATGTTACCATTTTTGAAGGAGATACCAGGGAAGGGTTACCCAAAGATGAAGAAGCCTTTACTGAATGGAAAAAAGTAATCTCAGAAGACAGAATCTTATTGGGCAACAAAAAAGATAATTTTTGGGAGATGGGCGATACCGGTCCCTGCGGACCCTGTACCGAGATACATGTGGATTGCAGAACAGAGGAAGAAAGAAAAACCATTTCCGGAAAAACACTGGTGAACAATGATCATCCGCAGGTAATTGAGATCTGGAACAATGTATTTATCCAATTTAACCGTTTAAAAGATGGATCGCTGGAACCCTTGCCCGCAAAGCATGTGGATACAGGTATGGGCTTTGAAAGATTGGTCCGCGTGATACAGGGCAAGCCCAGCAATTACGATACGGATGTGTTTACAGGCACCATTGCTGCCACTGAAAAAATTACCGGAAAAAAATATGATTATAGTGATTCCAAAGAAGCCATTGCCTTTCGTGTACTCGCAGATCATATCCGTGCCATTGCGTTTACCATTGCTGATGGACAGTTACCCGCCAATAACGGTGCAGGATATGTTATCAGAAGAATTTTAAGAAGAGCCGTTCGTTATTATTATTCTTATCTGGATTATAAACAACCCTTGCTATTTCAATTAATGCCATTGCTGGCAAAACAATTCGAAACTGTTTTTCCGGAATTGAATAAGCAATTGGATTTTGTAAGCAAAGTGGTAAAGGAAGAAGAAGATGCTTTTTTGAAAACGTTGGATAAAGGATTGAAAAGAATGGATGATATCATTGCCAACGCAAATAAACAGATAGAAGGCAAAGCAGCGTTTGAATTGTTGGACACGTTTGGTTTCCCTGTGGATCTTACACGTTTAATTGCTACCGAAAATAATTTAACCATTGACGAGACCGGCTTTGAAGCAGAAATGCAGCAGCAGAAATCCCGAAGCCGCGCAGCTGGCACCATCGATACAGAAGACTGGATAACCCTGATTGAAACGGGCCTGAATGCATTTGTAGGATATGATTCATTAGAGATCAAAACCAAATTGGTAAAATACCGGAAGGTAAAAGCCAAAGGAAAAGAAGCTTACCAACTGGTGCTGGAAGCTACCCCTTTCTATGCGGAAAGTGGCGGTCAGGTGGGGGATACCGGTACCTTACATTTTGATGGAGAGATCATACAGGTAACCGATACAAAAAAAGAAAATAACCTTATCATTCATTTTACAGATATACTTCCTGCAAATAGTAATGCAATTGTATTGGCAAAAGTTGATCTGCAAAAAAGACGCGCAATCGCTGCCCATCACAGCGCTACGCATTTATTGCATGCCGCCTTACGCAATGTATTGGGAACACACGTGGCACAAAAAGGGAGCCTGGTAAATGACGTGAATCTGCGTTTTGATTTTTCGCATTTTTCTAAATTAACAGACGAAGAAATTTTAGCGGTGGAAACAATCGTCAATGAAAAAATCAGGGCAAATATTCCCGTGCATAGTAAAGAAATGCATAAAGACGAAGCTATTACCCTTGGCGCTATGGCTTTATTCGGAGAAAAATATGGCGATACTGTTCGGGTAGTCATCATGGATCCTGCTTACTCTATAGAATTATGCGGGGGTACACATACCCTATCAACCGGTGAACTCGGGTTCTTTAAAATAAAACAGGAAACTGCTGTAGCCGCAGGCGTACGCCGGATAGAAGCCGTTACCGGCAAAGCTGCCGAGCAACTGATCCATGAACAATTCGATGCCATCCACGCTATCCGTGATGTACTTAAAAGCCCAAAAGAATTATTAAAATCTGTTGAGGCACTAGTCTCCGATAATACTGAATTAAAAAAACGCCTCGAAAGTTTCGAAGCCAAACAACTGATCATTCTTAAAAATGAACTGGTTAAAAAAGTAGAAATGATTAAGGGAATTTCTTTCCTTGGTGCAGTAGTGGAAGTAAGTAGTGCAGACAGTTTAAAAAAATTATGCTTCGAGTTGAAAAATGAATTGACAAATTATGTGGTGGTCTTAGCCGCAGCCATCGACGGTAAAGCACAGGTGGCCCTGTTGCTGGATGAAACCGTAAGCGCCGAAAAAAATCTGGATGCACCAAAAATCATCAAGGAACAAGTAGCAGCACTTATTAAAGGCGGCGGCGGCGGACAAAAAACATTGGCCACGGCAGGCGGTCAGGATACCGGCAACCTGCAACAGGTAATCGGGAAAATTAAAGCACTCATCAGCTGATCTATTGTATGGTAACAGGCCAAATCTTTGTCATTTGGCGGTCTCCCCTGCCTCATTAACCTTTTTTAACATTTCCGAAATGTTTCGTATTTGTAAAATCGGTTACATTTGATCTACTAATAAATTCGTACACTAAAAACAGATGGTCATGCATATGAAAATTTTACCCTTCGCAATCCTTGCATTCTGCCTCACTACAGGCGCCAACGCACAAAGCAAAGACAAGATAAAAAAAGAGGAAAGCATCATCATCCGTAAAAAAGGTGATGCAAAAGAGAAAACTACGATCGTGATTGACGGTGACAATATCACCATTAACGGGAAGCCGCTGGAAGACATGAAGGATGCCGACATTCAGGTGCTCCGAAACAGAAACATGCTTCCCTTACTCCCCGGTATAAAAGGTAGGATAGCCGGCCCCATGGGTGGCATGAAAATGTTTGGCGAAAATTTTAATATGGGTGGTAACAGCGCATTCTTAGGCGTTGCTTCTGAAAAGACAGACAAAGGTGTTACAATAATTTCTGTAGAAAAAGAAAGTGCTGCTGAAAAAGCAGGACTAAAAAAAGAGGATATCATCACGAAAGTGGGCGATAAAAAAATTGAAAGCAGTAATGATCTATATGAAGTAATAGGCAGCTATAAACCTGAAGAAAAAGTAACCGTAACCTATCTGCGGGATGGGAAAGAAAACAACACAACCGCCACTTTAGGAAAATCAATGTCTTCTCCCAAAATATTCAACTTTAAGAGTGGTGATATTAATAATGATTTTAATCACGACTTTAATTTTAAAATGCCTAACCTGCCAAATATGGAGGGTATGAATTTTTCCTATAACCGCAAGCCCAGGCTGGGCCTACAGATACAGGACTTATCAGAAGGTAAAGGTGTAAAAATACTGGATGTAGACAGCGAATCTGCTGCTGCAAAAGCCGGCCTGCAAAAAGATGATGTGATTTCTGAAATTGATGGCAGCGCGGTTAGTTCTGTAGATGAATTAAAAACCAAAGTGCGTGACCTGAAAGAAGGCGACAGCATTAAAGTAACCTACCAGCGAAATGGTAAAACACAAAGCGCTGATATTAAGTTTCCGAAGAAATTAAAAACAGCCGAACTATAACGTAATTATTTTTTTGATTTTTTATCATGTTACACACCGCGCTATTCCTGGCGCGGTATTTTTTTGGATAGCAACGTCAAAACACCCTGAAACAAAAAGTTGCCTAAAGCACGCTAACTTTATCCATCAACCCACCATATGAAAAAGATCCTAACCGCATGCACAGTATTCATTTCTTTTCTTTCTAATGCACAGGTATACTCTTCCAAACAACCGCTGGTTCATACTTTTTCTATTGTAGCCAGGGATGAAAAAACAGGCGAAATGGCTGTGGGTGTGCAAAGTCATTGGTTCAGTGTAGGCACTTCTGTACCATGGGCAGAAGCGGGTGTAGGCGCAGTGGCCACACAATCTTTTGTTGATAAATCCTATGGGCCAAAAGCACTCGCACTCTTAAAAAAAGGATACACCCCACAACAGACGATGGACAGTTTAACCAGCGTC